>CAZVRY010000001.1:0-100787 GCA_964629545.1 uncultured Verrucomicrobiota bacterium
AGAAGCCAAAATCGCCTCCAGCAAAATCGGAAGTTGTTTTTGCACAGACCCTAAGGTCCGGGCACCATCCTCCCCGCCTCGGCAACGCTCCAGCCCAGGTGCCGGGGCCCCGATTGCCCGAAGCTCGATGCAAGCAGGAAGTCCCGCGCGGCTTCGGCAACGTGAACCTGAGCTCGTCCACCGCCACATGTCTGGCAAAAGTCTGGCAATGCACCAGAGCGCACCACAATGCGCCCAAAAGAGCAGCCGGGTTGCCAGAAAAGAAGATAGCCGCTGAAACTCAGCGGTCCGCTGCATTGCAACGGAAATTGGTCGCGCGGGCTGGATTTGTTCCCCGACACGCAGTCATTCTCCCTCGCTTTCCCCGTATTTCAAGGCTGTTCGTGCATACTCGGTCACTGCCACGACGTACTCCGGCACCACAATTTGGTGTCCGTTTTGGTGTCCGTTGGAGGATGGCTTCAAACGATTTGGGCGCCCAAGCTGCACGACGGTTTCCGCCGGTCAGTCCCAGTGCACTCAGCGCGCCAGATCAAGGGGCGAAATTGGTCACCACCGCCCAATTCCGACGCTTGCACGCCACCTCGACGAGACTGCACAAGAAGCAGCTGCGACCAATCGGCTGCAGCCTTGGCCGCACGGTGCCAGCAGAGTGCTCACTTCTCGATCACCTTCGTGATCTCCCGGGTAGCGCGCTATTGCCTGCCGCCTTTGCCACGAGGAGGCGGAAGCTCGCCAGCTTCGATCCGCCGCATGCAATTAAGGACATCCTGGAGACGGTAGATGGTACGCCGCTTACCTTGCACGATCGGCTTCAACCATCCGTCCCGCATACAGCGGTATGCGAGATCCCAACTGCAGAACAACTCTGGCAACAATCCTGCACGGATCCATCGGCCGCAGTTTCCCTGATTCAGCTTCGAATTGTTGATAGCGGCAGGGAAAGAGATCATTCGGGCCGCATCCGGAAAACCTTCCCCGCATGGGGTCAACTTGGGGCTTCCAAAGTCTGCCTTTCCGTCGTAAATCATTTCGGAAACCGTAATGTCGGTTTCCAACATTGTCAATATATGACTTCGGAATCCGTACTTTACCGACTCCGGCAGGCCCGCCAGCAGACTGGCTTAACTTTGGCCCAAATCGCAGAAAGCACCGGGTATGCGCTGAGCACGCTGAGCAGCGTCGAGAATGGCCATGACCAACCCAGCAAGCGCCTCCTTGAAAAGTGGATTCAAGCATTAGCCATCAACGAATCATGGCTGAAGACAGGTGAAGGTGAAGTGTTCGCCGCAGCAGGGACCAAACGAATTCCAGAGCAGCAGGACGATCTCGATGCGCCGATTCGCGCTCGGATTCAGAGGGCCCGCCAACATGCGACGAATCTTCTCCAAGAACTCGATCGGATCGAGTATGACCTATCAGGCAGAAAGCCTCTGTCTCGGTCAAAGAAGCGCCAGGGCATCACCTGATCATGCCCCCGCATTTTCTCGCATCCACCTTTGTACCAACTTGATCGGACGACTCACCAGACACCTGAGAAAAAGTTGGTTACGTTAGCCGAACTTTCGCAACTGGACCTTGATTTTGGGAAAATTCGGGGGGCAGGTTGCGAATTCCTTAGGAAAACCGTGGGTCTTGGGCCCAAGAGCGCTTGTAGTGCAGACCTACCCTCTTCCCGGGGGCGGCCGTTCTGCTACGCTGGCCGATCATTCACCTCATGCCTCGAACCAACTATGGCGGCCAATTGAAGAAGGCCGTCCTCCAGACGCTCGACGGCCTCAATGACCAGGGACTCAATCATCCGCGATTGCCGGGTCGCAAACTGAAGTTTCGTTTGGGCCAACGATCCGAGATGGAATTGAAGATGAATCCCCTCCCTTGAGCCCCTCCCGCAACCGGTGCCGCACCGCCGCCGCCCATCCGGCCGCCAGCTTGAAAACCGCCTCGTTCCCGGGGATTTCAACTCGCCATTGTCTTTTCAGCCCGACCCCCTCTCTTCTGAGGTCTGATAGTTTATCAGAGGTTGAAGCCCAGACGCTTACGCGCGAGAGTCTTAGCCTGAATAACGAGTTGAAGGCCGTCATTCTGGCGCACAACTATCAAGTTCCTGAAAGCCAGGATCTGGCCGACTTTGCGGGCGACTCCCTTGGTCTGGCACAACAAGCCGACGCAACCGACTCCGAAGTGATCGTGTTCTGCGGCGGCCATTCCATGGCCGAAACGGCGAAGATACTCAATCCCGACAAACTGGTGATTCTCCCGGACCGGAACGCCGGCTGTTCGCTCGAAGAAAGCTGCCCGGCTGCCGCACTGCGTGAGTTGCAAAAGTCCGATCCTAATTTCTACACGATCGCCTATGTCAATTGCAGCGCCGTGATTTGCACCAGCGGCAACGCAGTCAAGATCGTCGAGGCCGCCCCCGCCGACCGAGTGCAGATGCCCACCGACGGCTGCCGCTGCAGCGAGTGCAGATACATGAAGCTGAACACGCTTGAGAAATTGCGCGATTGCATGAAACGCCTCTCTCCGCCCATCGAATTGTCGGGAGAGATTGTGGAATGCGGGCGGCTCCCAATCGAGCGCATGCTGACGATCTCAGCCCGGAAAACTGAAATATCATGAACCACAATTTACTTAAGCGAAATGGATTCGCTTTCAGGAATCACATAATCTGGCAACCGTGATGTCATTTCCAAACATTATTCAAGGCGGTATGGGCGTTGCGATTTCCAACTGGAAGCTCGCACGGGCCGTATCGCGTCTCGGGCAATTGGGCGTCGTATCCGGAACGGGCATCGAGACGATTCTCGCGCGGCGGCTTCAACTGGGTGATCCCGGCGGCGATGTCCGCCGGGCGTTGGCTCATTTCCCGCTCCCCGCTGTGGTCGAGCGCGTGCTGGCGGATTTCTTCATCGAAGGCGGCAAGCCCGAGAGTTCACCCTTTCGCCTCGTCCCGCTGGCCTCGGTGAAGCCCGGTCCGTACTTCGTGGAGCCAGTTGTCCTGGGTGCTTTCGTCGAGGTGTTTCTCGCCAAGGAGGGGCACGAAGGTCTTGTTGGCATCAATCTCCTCGAAAAAGTCCAACTCTCGACACTACGGGCTCTTTTCGGTGCCATGCTCGCGGGGGTGGCCTGCGTGCTCATGGGGGCGGGAATTCCGCGCGCCATTCCCGGCGCGTTGGATCGGCTGGCAGTCGGCGAACCTGCCGAGCTGAAGATTGACGTTGAAGGAGCTCTTCCCGGCGAAGAATTCGTGTCCATCTTCGATCCCCAGGCGTTCTTCGGCGGCGTCGCGCCGACGCTCCAGCGTCCAAAGTTCTTCGCAATCATATCGTCGGCGACGCTGGCCATCACGCTTGCACGCAAATCCAACGGTCGCGTGGACGGCTTCATCGTCGAAGGCGACAGCGCCGGAGGCCACAATGCGCCGCCCCGCGGTCCGCTGCAACTCAGCACCAAGGGCGAGCCGGTCTATGGTCCGCGCGATGTCCCGGAACTGGAGAAAATCCGCGCGCTGGGGCTGCCGTTCTGGCTGGCCGGTTCCTACGGGCAGCCGGGAAAACTTGCGGAGGCTCTGCGCCTCGGTGCCGTCGGCATCCAGGTCGGAACCGCTTTCGCATTCTGCGGAGAATCCGGTCTCCAGCCGGAGCTCAAGCAGCAGGCCATCAAGCTTTCCCGCGTGGGCCGAGCGGAGATCTTCACCGATCCGCTTGCTTCGCCTACTGGCTTTCCATTCAAGGTGGCGACCTTGGAGGGTACCCTTTCCGATCCGGCGATCTTTGCGGCACGCGAGCGCATCTGCGACATTGGTGTTCTCAGGCGGCCCTACCGCAAGGCGGACGGCATCGTAGGCTATCGCTGTCCCGGGGAACCGGTCGAAGATTATCTACGAAAAGGTGGACGCCCGAATTGCGCCAAATGTTTTGTTACCCGGGCTGGGGGGTAGTGGGACGGGAAAAGATACGTTGTGCCAGAAGTGACTGTTACCGTGGCGGGAATGGACAAATCGATGAGTCAGACGACACGTGAAGAAGTTTTGATCAAGCTACGGCGGCGCTATCAGAGCGCCGGCGCGGAACACAAACGGAAGCTGCTGGATCAGGCGCAGGACCTGCTGGGGTATCATCGTAAATCGGCGATCCGCTCCTTACGCGCGGTGTCGGTGGATCGAGGGCCCCGGATCATCACGGGTCGCCCGACCAACTACGAACCCGGGGTCCTGCTGCCGTGGCTGCGACCGATTTGGCAGGCCACCGATTATGCCTGTGGGAGGCGTTTGGTGGCGATGTTGCCGGAGTGGATCCCGGCCTACGAGCAGCATGAGCGCAGGCTGCCCGGAGGAGTCCGGGAGAAGCTCCTGGCGGCCAGCGGGCGAACGCTGGACCGACTGTTGGAGCCGTTGCGGGGCCAGGGCCAGGGGCGTTCGCTGACGCGCCCAGGGACGTTGTTACGCCATCAAATTCCGATTCGCGGCAGTGTGTGGGAGGAAGGCAAGGCCGGTTGGCTGGAGGTCGATACGGTGGCCCTGTGCGGGGGCAGCGTGGCCGGGGAGTTTGTGTGGATGGTCGATGGAGTCGATTACGTGACCACGTGGGTGGAGTTGCGGGCGATGTGGGGACGAGGCCAGGTTGGGACGCTGGCCGCGTTGCGCGATGTGGAAGCCAGCCTGCCCTTTGATCTGTTGGGCCTGGACAGCGACAACGGGGGAGAGTTTATGAATTATCACGTGTTGCGTTGGCTGCAGAAGCGGCCCCGGCCGGTCTTCATGACGCGCAGCCGGCCCTACAAGAAGGATGACAATGCTCATGTGGAGCAGAAGAACTGGACGCACATCCGGCAGTGTTTTGGATATGAGCGACACGACAATCCTGAAGTCGTCGCGCTAATCAATGCGCTGGCGAAGGGAGCGTATGGCCAGTTGCTCAATTACTTTCACGCCAGCCTTAAGTTGGAGCGCAAGGAGAGGAGCGAAGGGCGGTTAAAGCGAATCTACGGTGTCGCCCAAACACCCCTGGCCCGGGTCATGGCCAGCGCCGAGGTCAGGCCAGAAACCAAGCGGCGCTTGGAGCAGGAGAAGGCTGGCCTGAATCCCTTTGAACTCAAGCAAGTGGTCACCCGGAGCTTGAAGCAGATCGCCTTGCTCCGTCGGGCACGCTCCTGATGCCATGAACACTTTCTCCCCCCCGCCCCCCCGAAACCAGCCCTGGGTATGCCCCCGCAGGGGGGCGCGAGCTTGGGCTCGCAAGCCGCCCCCCTGCTCGTTTTAGCTCGCTATCCACGCCTCAAAGAAATACTTGAGAACAAGAGTAGTTAACCGAAAACATGTGAGCCATTGGGTAACACTCCTTTTGGCACAACGAATCACCTTCTCGGGTAACAGTTACTTCTGGCGCACGGCGACGCCTGGAAGAAACTAAGGGCCGCAAATGCGTCTGCAACGGCCTGTTTGCCAGCGCTGGTTCCGCACAAGTGCGGCCCGGATATGGAGAGGAACCAGCGCTCGTGACAGCGGGCAACGACCTCGGCAGGATCGCGCAATTCCTCCCTCCGGAACGCGATTCCTACACCGCATCTGATGTGATTCGTTTCCTGCTCGGACCGGCATGTTGGACCAGCACCCCGCCGACGCCATTGACACCTTGTTAATCACCATGAATAACCAACCGCAGCCCGATTGGAATCCGAAATCTCGGGAAGTGCTGCGCGACCAACGCGCCGCCTACGACGAGATGCGACGGCGCTGTCCCGTCGCTTACAGCGAGATCCTGGGGTGGTCGCTGTTCCGGCACGAGGACGTGACCCGCGTGCTTCACGATCATGAAACTTTCAGCAACGCCGTGTCGCAGTACCTTTCAGTCCCCAATGGCATGGACCCGCCGGAACACACGGCCTACCGCCGGATCATCGAACCCTATTTTTCTCCGAGCCGGATGGAGGCGTTCGAGCCCGTCTGCCGGGAAATCGCCGCGAAGCTGGTGCGGGACTTGAGCACGCGCGGCGAAGTGGAGTTCATTGCGGACGCGGCCCTGGCCTTTGCCGTGCAGGTCCAATGCGCCTTTCTCGGCTGGCCGATGACATTGCACGAGGCTTTGATGCGGTGGACCCGCAAGAATCACGACGCCACCTTTGCGCAGGATCGAAAAACGATGTCGGAAATCGCGCTCGAATTCGAGGGGATCATTGATGACCTGCTGGAAGCCCGCCTTCAGGCGGGCGCCATTCCGGAAGCCGACCTCACCGCCGCGCTCATGCACGAGAAGGTGGGGGGACGGACCCTGAGCAACGAGGAAGTGGCGAGCATTCTGCGCAATTGGACCGTTGGGGAAATTGGCACCATCTCCGCGGCGGTCGGGATTCTGGCCGAGTTTGTGGCGAGCCATCCCGACGTGCAATCGCAATTGCGCTCGCAACGCGAATTGCTTCCGGCGGCCATCGGTGAAATCCTGCGCCTTCACGGTCCGCTCGTCGCAAACCGGCGCGTGACGACGCGGCCCGTCGAGATTGGTGGGAGGATGATTGGCGCGGGCCAGCGCATTTCGATCAACTGGATTTCGGCGAACCGCGACGAAAACGTTTTCGAGGACCCTGATTCCTTCCGGCTCGATCGAGATCCGTCAAAGAATCTCCTCTGGGGAGCGGGCATTCACGTTTGTCCCGGCGCGCCGCTGGCCAGGCTGGAGATGCGGGTGTTCATGGAAGAATTGCTGTCGCGCGCCGGTGAAATCGAGCTCGTGCCGGAGAAACCCGCCACGCTCGCCGCGTATTCCTCCAGCGGATTTTCCGTCCTGCCGCTGCGAATTCGGTGAAGAGCCTTCACTCCTGCGGGTTTGCCGCGTGCTGAATCCGTCGAACGTTTGTGAAGATCTACCTCTGGGCCAAGCTGCTTCATCTGTTTTTCTGTGATGAGCTGGATGACGACCGTGTTCGGCCTGCCGGTGTTGCTCCTGAGCATGGCTGACCCGGAGATGGAATCAGCCGCACGCCCTCAGGGCACTGAAGCGGTTCAAGATGATTCTCACGAACATTCAGCCCTGAACCAGAAACCGAAAAGTAGTTCACACTATGAAGAAGGACTTTCAAGTTGGAGATCATGTGGGGTGGAACTCGGAAGCGGGCCACGTCCGGGGAACGATCAAGAAAAAGGTCACCTCCGCCATCAAGTTCAAGACCTACACGGTTCGCGCCTCGAAGGAGGAGCCGCAGTATTTGATCAAAAGCGACACGACCGACCATCTGGCCATGCACAAGGGATCGGCGCTCAAGAAGCTCAAAAGCAAACCATGAGCGCGCGGAGAAGACAAATTGCCGATGGCGTGGAAAAGAGCGCGCCAAAGGAAGAACCTTCGCTGCTGGTCATGACGATTGGTCATTCCACGCGCCCGCTTGAGGAATTCATCGACCTGCTACAAACCCAGGGGGCATCTTGCGTCGTGGATGTGCGCACCGTGCCGCGTTCCCGGCACAATCCGCAGTTCAACAAGGCTTCCTTGCCCAAACAATTGAAGAAAGCCGGCTTGGGATACGTGCACCTGCCGGGACTCGGCGGGCTGCGTCATGCGAAACGCGATTCGCTCAACGTGGGCTGGAGAAACGCCTCCTTTCGAGGTTATGCGGATTACATGCAAACGCCCGAGTTTGCGCAGAGCCTCGACGAATTGGTCCAGTTGGCGAACCAGGAGCAAACCGTGTTGATGTGCGCCGAAGCGGTTCCGTGGCGCTGTCATCGTTCGCTCATCGCCGATGCCTTGCTGGTCCGGGGAATCCGCACCGAGGACATCATGAGTCCAACTCGCCGCCAGGTTCATACGCTCACTCCTTTCGCCAAAGTCCAGGGCACCGGGATTACCTATCCGGCTGAGACCTCGCGGAGCGCCGCGAAGAAGCACCCGGCCAAACACCGGAGACCAAGACCGATTAAAATGACCTGATTGACATCGGAATCCATTCTTTATGCAGGCATTCGACGAAGTCCATCGGGCGGTCTACTATCCACCGGATTGCCGTTCCCGTGGTGGGGTTATACCCCATAGCGAAGCCAACCCTGCCAGCGCAAAATCAGGGTGGCATCCGGGCCGATCGCGGGACAATTGCATTCTCTCAAACACATTTGTGGCCGGACTGTCACGGTGAACAAAAACATCAGCAACGCCTTGCGGGCCGCCTTTCCTCCAAAGGTGATTCACGATCTCTGATTCGCTGACAATTCACCTCCCATCCCATCATGAATGCCACGCCATCGCTCAACCAAAGTCTAAGCACAGGCACTCTCCCTTTGGTGCTCGCCATCCTCACCATCCTTTTCGGCCAGGGAATGGGCATCGTTTTCGGACTCAACGAGGACGCCATCAAGAGCCGCTTGAGTGCTTCCGCCGCCGAAGTTCGCGAGACGGTTTACAAGTCCGACGACGACGACATCAAAGCCGTGCTGGATAAGTCGTGGGTCTATATGCAGCGCGCGCACCTGCACGCTGGAGGCATGGGCACCACCGCTTTGGTTTTGATCCTCTTGCTTGGCCTGCTCGGCGTTTCACAGCGCGTGACGGTCGCCATCGGCGTCGGCCTTGGGGCGGGCGGATTCGGCTACTCCATCTATTGGATTTGGGCCGGCTTCCGCGCGCCCGCGCTCGGCAGCACCGGCGCCGCGAAAGAGTCGCTCAAGTGGCTCGCGATGCCCTCATCCGGCGCCTTTGTCGTCGCGACAGTCGCCGTGCTCGTCCTGCTCATCGTCACCTGCATCCGGCAGCGGCGGGCCACTTCACAACCAATGACCACCGCGAACCCATGACAAGCTGAGAATGATGAAACCAGAAACCCCATCCACACCCAAAGGACTCCCCGGCGCGCAAGTCGCCCAAGTCCTTGAACTCGTCAACTACCAGGACGGCGCGGTCGTCAGCCGGGAAGTCGTTAAAAAGTCCACCGGCAGCGTGACGATCTTCGCCTTCGACGAAGGCCAGGGCCTGAGCGAGCACACGGCCCCGTTCGATGCGCTGGTGCAAGTGCTCGAAGGCGAGGCAGAAATCAGCATCGCTGGCAACCCGCATCGCTTGCATTGCGGCGAGATGATTCTCATGCCCGCCGGTCAACCGCACGCGCTCAAGGCGCACGCGCGGTTCAAGATGATTCTCACGATGATTCGATCCTGAAACTGAAACTACGAACCACAAAATAATCGCACTATGAAAAGCAAGAACCTGAAAGCTTCCCTGACTGCCCTGGCCCTGCTGGCGGCAGCGTTCGCCACCACTCAAATCGCCCGCGCCCATTGCGACAGTCTGGATGGCCCGGTCGTCAACGCCGCGCGAGCGGCGCTGACGGAAAGCAACATCAATCTCGTTCTCATCTGGGTGCAGTTGGATGACAACGAAGTCATCAAGCGCGCTTTCGAGCAGACGCTCGTCGTGCGCAAGCTCAATCCTGAAGCGCGCGAACTGGCCGACATGTATTTCTTCGAAACGCTCGTGCGTGTTCATCGCGCCGGTGAAGGCGCACCTTACACCGGCCTCAAACCTACGGGCACCGACTTCGGCCCGGCCATCCCGGCGAGTGACGAGGCGCTGGCAACCGGGGATGTCAAACCCGTGCTGAAACTGCTTTCCGAAAAAACCGAGCACGGCGTCCGCAAGCATTTCCAGGAAGCCCTGGCCAAAAAGAAATTCGACAAGAACAACGTCCAGGCCGGGCGCGAGTTCGTGAAGGCTTACGTGGAATACACCCACTATGTCAAAGGGATCCACGATGCGACGGCGCGCGCGACCCATGGCCACTTTCCCGAAACCGCCGCAACTCCTGCGGCTACGCATCCGCCCAAGGAATGACTGCCACACCGAACCCGCACCAAACGGCCATGAAGACTAATACATCTTGAATAGGTCACAACATGAGCACCACCGCAGACGATCCGAAGCCATCCGATAAAATCGCCGATACGCCCCAACCAGCTAGAAAGCGCATTCCCTTCCGCAAACTTCTGCCGTGGTTGATTGCGGTCGTGGTCGTGATTTTCGGGATTTACTGGTTCAAGTTTAGGCCCACCCCCGTCACGGCGCACGCCGTCGCCACCGGAGAATTGCGCGGCGAAGTCATGGGCACGGGCACGCTGGAAGCGCGCGTCACAACCACCATCAGCCCGCGCATTCAGGAGCGGTTGGCAGCAGTGCTGGTGGATCAGGGTGACCCTGTAAAGTCCGGGCAATTGCTCGCGCGCCTTGACGACGCGGAAACCAAACAGCAGGTGGCCATTGCGGAAGCCAGTCTCGCCGCCGCGCGCGCCACGGTCGAGCGGGTGCGCGCCGACGAAGCCCGCGCCCAAGCGGTGCTCAGACAAGCTCAACTGGATCACCAACGGGTGGCGGATTTGATTGCAACCAAGATCGCTGCACAATCGGACTTCGACAAAGCGGTCGAATCCCTCCGCGTGGCCGAGGCCGATCTCAAGCGGTCGCAGGCGGTGATCGTGGAAGCCCAAAGCCAGGTATTCACGGCGGAAAAGAACCTTCTTTATCGCGGTGAGCAAATGGCCTTCACCGACGTTCGCAGTCCTTACGACGGACTGGTCACGCGTCGCGACCGCGACCCCGGCGGGATCGTCGTGCCGGGATCCTCCATCCTGCAACTTGTCGCCACGAATGAAATCTGGATTTCCGCCTGGGTGGACGAAACTGCCATGACCGGCTTGAAGGTGGACCAACCGGCGCGCGTGGTTTTCCGCTCGGAACCCGCCAAGAGTTACGTCGGCGAAGTCGCGCGCCTCGGTCGCGAAGCCGACCGCGAGACGCGCGAGTTCGTAGTGGATGTACGCGTGAAGGAATTGCCGGAGAACTGGATGATCGGCCAGCGGGCCGAGGTGTTCATTGAAACTGGGCGCAAGGCCGACGCGCTCACGCTGCCACCCCGTTTTCTTCAGTGGCGCGAAGGCAAGTCCGGCGTGTTCGTCGCGGATGGGGGCAAAGCAACGTGGCGGGAGGTGACACTCGGCTTGCGCGGACGCGAGACGGTTGAAGTCACCCAGGGTTTGTCCACGGGCGAAAAGGTTGTTGCGCCCGCCGATCGGAAACAGCCGCCGCTGAAGTCCGGCCAACGCGTCACCGCAAAATGAATCTCGCGACCAAGGATATCCGGCACAACCTGGGCCGCTTTGCGCTCACGGCGGTCGGCATCGGACTGCTCCTAATGACCGTCCTCGGCATGAGCGGCATCTATCGCGGGATGATTGACGATGCGCTGGTGGTGGTGGACCGGGTCGGCGCCGACTTGTGGGTGGTGCAGCGCGGCACGCGCGGTCCGTTTGCGGAGATTTCGCGCGTGCCCGCCAATCTCGAACATCGGCTTTTGGCGGTGCCGGGCGTGGTGAGCGCGCGGAGTTTCGTTTCCCACAACATCCAGCGCGAGCACAACGGCCGGCCCCTGCGGATCAATGTGCAAGGCCTCGCCTGGCCCGAGGACCACGGGGCGTGGGTGCCGCTGGTGGCGGGCCGTCCGCTCGGCCAAGCCCACTATGAAATGATCGCGGACCAATCGTTGGGACTCGCCCTGGGCGAACAACTCAAGCTGGGCAAGGATGCTTACGCCGTCGTCGGGATTGCCCGGGGGATGGTTTCGTCGGGGGGCGACGGGATCGCCTTTTTCACCTTTCGCGACGCGCAGGCCGTTCAGTTCGATCTTCCGGGCGAGGCGATCCGCATGGAACGGTCCGCCCGGGTGCGCCGCGGCGCCGCTCAAGATGTCGGTCGCGTGCAACCGCTGTTGCTGGAGCGGGGCGGCGGTCCGTCCTCGGCCATTCCGGCCCTCGCTCCGGCCATGGTGAGCGCGATCACGGTTCGGCTAGCCTCGGGCGTTGATCCGCTCGCGGTGGCGGAAACAATCTCGGGTTGGCCGGACGTTTCGGTGCATACCCAAGCCGGTCAACGCGAGTTGCTGGTCTATGGGATGATTGACAAGGCGCGACGGCAGATCGGGCTCTTCCGCGTCCTGCTCATCATCATCTCCACCATCATCATGGCGCTGATCCTCTACACGCTGACGCTCGACAAGATTCACGACATCGCCCTGCTCAAGCTGATGGGCGCGCGCAACTCCATGATCGTGGGATTGATCCTCCAGCAGGCGCTCTTGCTGGGACTCATCGGCTACGGCATCGCTTATTTGCTGGGGCAATGGGTCTTCCCGAAATTTCCCCGGCGCGTACTCATCGGAGCTGAGGACTTGTGGGGACTGGCGCTGGTGGTCGTGGTGATTTCGGTGCTGGCGAGCCTGCTCGGCATCTGGAAGGCGATGCGCGTCGAACCGAACAAGGTGTTGTCATGACCACCACGGCCACCACTGCTACCGCCCCCGCCGTCGAAGTCATCGGCCTCACGAAAGTCTATGGCAGCGGCAACACCGAAGTCGTGGCTATGAAGGACGTGTCACTGTCTGTGGCGCGCGGCGAAGTCATCGCGCTGCTCGGTCCGAGTGGTGCGGGCAAATCCACGCTGCTTACCGCGATCGGCCTCATCAATCCGCCCACCGCAGGCCGCATTCACATCGGCGGCGAGTGGGTGATGGACGCTGACCAGGCCAAAGTGGACTTGCGAGCGTTTCGCCGTCGCCATCTCGGCTTTGTGTTCCAAAAGGCGAACCTGATTCCGTTCCTTAATGCCTTGGAGAACGTGCAGGTGGCCTTGGAGATCAGCGACACGCCGCCCCGCGCGGCGCGGAAGCGTGCGCTGGAACTGCTCGATTACCTCGGCGTGGCCGACCGCGCGAACAATCTCCCCGACGCGCTTTCCGGCGGCCAGCAACAGCGTGTGGCCGTGGCCCGTGCATTAGCGAACCAACCGAGCCTCATCCTCGCCGACGAACCCACCGCCGCCCTCGACAGCCATCGCGGCCGGCAGGTGATGGAACTATTCCGCACGGTTGCCCACGAGCGAGGTTCAGCGGTAATCGTCGTTACACACGATCACCGTTCGCTGGATGTGTTTGACCGGACTTTTGAGATGGAGGACGGGAAACTGAAGTCATGAGGCCGTTACCGCCGTCAGCGCACCAGTGACACTTCGAATCTGTTCCGCCGGACGGGCAAGCGTAAATCCTCCGCCAATCCCGCCGGTCACGCCCTCAAGCGAGCCGTGTGGTCAACGATTCTGGTCCGCAGGCACGGCGACACGCTGGAAGCGAATTCCATAGTGCCAGGGCGGCAAGTCCAAGACACCCTCGGGGGAGGCGAGCAGATCGGCCTCTCCCGCCCAGTTCACCATTTGCTCAGGCTGGGGACGAATCTCCATGCGTGGGCCCCGCGGCGTGGCTGGATCGTAGCGCCAGTGGATGACGTAAACATATCCCGCCGGGCGCACGACCCGGGCAGCTTCAGCCAGCAATTTCACAGGTAGCTCGCAGTGAAGAATGTTGAACAGCAGGCAAGCATCCTTGCTGGCCGACTCACCAAAGCCGTCGACAAACACATCGCCCACGACGTGGAGAACGTTGCCAACTCCCGACTGGGCCGCCCGCTGCCGGGTACGTTCGACCATCGCCGGGTCAATATCGAAGGTCGTCAGGAGGCCTGAAATCCGCTTCGCCACGGGCAAAGTGAAAGTGCCGTAACCGCATCCCAGTTCGACGACATCCCGGAGTTGGCTGTTGATTCCCAGTCGGTCGAGAATGAGCGGCACATCAAACAGCGTCTCCCAATACGCCTCTTCGGGCATTCCGCTTTCGCGCAACTTCATGGGCTTAGAACGTCACCAACCGGTCGGAATCGCGGACGATCTCGTAGAGGTCCTTCAGCGTGGACAATGGGCAAATCTCCGAGCCCGCGGATTCGCGCAGCTTCAGGCAAGTGCCGCACGCGAGGAACTCGCCACCCGCCGCGAGCACGGCCTGGGCTTGTTCCCGGACGTTGAACTTCGCATCGTTGATCTGGTCCAGTTCCACGCCCTCACCGACGAGAAAGATCTTGACGGCGTCGCCCTGCTTGAGGCTGAAAGTGGCCAAACGCAGCGCGTTGAAGACCGCTTCAGGGTCGGTTTGCGAGATGAGAATGCCGAGTTTCATACGAGGCTCTGAAAAACAGGTTCATGCCGGGCGGTTGCGCCAGTGTTGGGCCACCGCTTCCATCAACCGGAGCGAAGCTACCGTGCCGTCCGCCTCGCCTTTCTCGAAATCGCCTTCATCCACGCCCATGCGGTTGGTGATGTGCGCAAAGCAGACAACCGGCTTTTGCTTCGCTTGGGCAAACGCGTAGAGCGATGCCGCCTCCATCTCCACCGCCAGCACGCCTTCGGCGCGCGCGAACTCGATCGCCTCCGCCGTTTCGCGGTAGGGCGCGTCGGTGGTCCAGGCCGCGCCACGTTCCACCGTCGGAGTGAACGGGTCCAAACCTGCGACAAGGCGCGCGACGACCTCCGGGAGCAGGGAGACGTATTTCGCTGGCGGCAGGTAATGATGGCTCGTACCATCGTCCCGGAGTGCCTTTTCGATGAGCACGAAATACGGTGGCGTCCATGCGGGAACGATTTGCCCAGCCGAGGTGATGCTGATCAGCAACTCGCAGCCCGAGACGAAGAGTTGTTCGGCAAGCAAGACCGCGAATGGTCCGCCGACCGCGCAGCCAATGATGCCGAAGGTCATTCCACCGCGCTCGAAGCGGTAGAGCGATGTATGGTAGCAAGCCCAACCGGGGTCGCGTTGGGCCTGATGGTTCCTCAAGAGGTGCGCGACGATGTCGCCATCCGGATCGAGGACGCACACCGTGGGAACACTTCCGGCGGGCAGCGACTTTTGGCGTCGCGTCTCCCGCAGCAGGTTCTCCGGCTGAAACACAGCAGGACGTGCGAAATGCTTGTTTTGAAGCAGTGGGGATTCCGATGTCATCGCAGTGAATGCTCGGTTAATTGCGCTTCGCCCCCGCCACCGCGCCCTGTTCCACAGGGAGGCCCTGCGCCCGCCAGTCCACCACCCCGATGTCGAGGCGGACGGCACGGAAGCCCTGCTTGCGCAACCGGGCCACGGCTTCGACGGCCATCACGCAATACGGACCACGGCAGTAAGCCACGATTTCGCGGTCTTTGGGCAGGTCCTTCATCCGGGCCTCCAAGTCCTCCAGCGGCACGGAGAGGGCGCGCGGTAGATGGCCCGAGCGGAACTCCTCGGCGGGGCGCACGTCCAGGACCGTCACTTCCCCTTTGCGAACGCGCCGGAGCAACTCGTCGCGGTTGACCGCGTCGAAGCCGATGCGTCCCCCGATGAAGCTGCGCGTGGTCTGCTCCACCTCCGCCAGCCGGTTCTCAGCCAGCCTGCGCAACTGGCGAACAAACTCGGCCACCGACCGGTCAGCCAGTCGATAGGTGACGAACAATCCTGATTTCTCGGTTTCCACCAGGCGCGCGGCGCGGAGGATTTGCAGATGTTGCGAAGCATTGGCCACCGAGAGGTTGGCCGCTTCCGCGAGCGCCTCGACGTGGCGTTCGCCCTGGGAAAGCAAGTCCAGCAGTTCAATCCGCTTTGCGCTCGCCACCGCCTTGCCGATGCGGGCGAACTGCTCGAAGATTTCGTCTTTGAAACGTCGGTTCGCGTTAGTCATGAATCACCACCCATTCAAGTAGTCGCTTGAATATGCGGTGCCGGGCTTACTGTCAATCCCGTTCCCCTGGGGTGAGCAGTCTGAATCACCTGGGCGTGGGCAATTCGAGAAGAGGCCGCGGCACTGCGGGCGGTGGGAGGAGAGCCCGGCGCGCGGCCCGCCAACGGGGGCAGACCTTGACGAGGCGCGCCGTTCCGACCCGTTTCTCCTTGAGTGGTCTCTCCTGCCCGGGCACGCTCCGCCCATCTCCAAAAAGCCAATGCCTATCCGTCAACGGCCGCGGGGCGTTCAAGACCCTCGTACCGCGTCCGGAACTCACCGCCACGCCTCACGGGCGACTGGCGGGCGCCGGGGACGGACGGCGCCATCGCCGGTGACCTGCCCGCCCTCTGGCTGGGGCGCAGGGTCAGATGATGGGTCGTCACACCTGGGACTTTCGAATTCAGACAACCTCCACACAACCCGCTATGAGACCACCAGCTCAAATCCTCCGCCCACGGTGCTTCACCCGGACAGACGTGGCCCGGTCATCCGCCCGGTTCGCCCGGCGGTTTCGCGGTTGGCGCCTCGGCCTGGTTCTCGGGCTGATGGCGGTCCCCGGCTTGACGGACGCCGCCCAGTTCAACGGTCGGGTGACCCGTTCCTCCACGGGGCTCGGCATTGACGGGGCCACGGTGACATTGGATGCCGCGCCACCCGATGGCGCGCCCGAACACACGGAGACGACGGACTCATTCGGTTTCGTTCAAATCGCCGGGGTGATGGGCGGTGACTATGAACTGCGGATCGTTCACGGCGGATTTGCGTCTCATGTTTCCTCCACCAACCTCCCGCCCAGCGGCAACCTCAACGGCACCTACGCACTCACGCCGTTGGGTGGAACGCGGTTTGATCTCCAACTCGTCGTCAACGATGTCACCACGGGCCTCAACCTCGAAGCGGTGCCAGTGGCCGTGGACCGGTTCAATGGCGCGGCCGATACCGTGGCGGCCGAGGTCTTGCAGACCCAAACGGACGCGACGGGGAACGCCTGGTTGCGGGGTGTCAGCAGTGGCTTCTTCCGGTTTCGGTTCAACGAGGCAGGGCTGGCTGCGCCGCCGATTCCCAAGTGGCTGCCTTACACCACGGCGGGCCAGCCGGAGGACAAGCGGTTTCTTTCCGCCACGCACGTGGCCGGCGCGCAACTCAAGCCCGACCCGCAGAATGTGACCGTGCAGGTGCGGGGACTCGATCCGGTTGGCGGCGCCTTTTCGACGACGAACGCACCCCTGGCGAACGTGTTTCTCGAAGTGACCGGGTTGGACCCTCGGGACGCCACCGTGACGGTGCTGCCGCCGCGCAGCAGCGTCAGCGACGCGAACGGCCAGGCTTTGTTCACGGGCCTGCCCGCGGTGCCGCTGCAGATCACGGCGCGGAAGATGGGCTATCGACCGGCCTCGCTCATCGTCACTCCCGACCCGGCGACCGGCGCGTTCCCCGCGCTGCCGGTGATTGATTTGGTGCTGCAACCCACGCACCTCTTTGTGCAACTCCAGAGCGTCTATACGAACCAGACGCTCTACGGCTGGGCGCGAATGCGCCTGCAAGGGTTGCCGGGCACGGCCACGGAGGGCATTGACCGGGTGGAGGCATTCACCTGGTGGTCGCCGCCTTACCCTGATCAGCGGGGGTTCTTCAACCTGCTGCCGGGCCGTTACCGCTTGACGATGGATGACACCGCGCAGCCGTTCGTCGAATCGCAGGTGCGGCCCCGCTTCCAGTTCGCGGACTACGTGGACGTCACCGAGGGGGTGTGGACGGACGTGACGGCGGAACTGGCGGTGGCGCCCGCGACGGTGCGGGGCCGGCTTTACGCTGCGGACGAGCGGGGTTCGGTGACCCAGACGGCGGGAGACGAGGACGCCTCGATCTATTTGCCCCGCCAGCAGACCGGCATTGAGCTCATCGAATACGCGCCCGACTCGCATCTCGTCCTGACCCAGCGGGTGGTGACGGTGGATACCGATGAAGCCGGCAACTTCAGCCTCGATCTGCTGCCCGGCCGTTACGGCATTCGCATCGCCGGCCTGACCGAGTATTGGGGAAGTCACGTGGGATTCACGGACCTCACCATGAGCAATGTGACCGCCCAAGGCTGGCCGTTCTTCGAGGCGTGGCCTTATCCCAACCAGCCCCCAGCCAACGGGACGGGCAAGGAAGGCACGCCGCTGTTGGTCCATTCGGGCCGCGAGTATTCCCTGGATCTCCATGTCCGCCGGCAGAAAGCGCTGATGATCGGTGACGCGCGGGTGCAAGGCGGGGAACCCACCCATAATCTGCTGCTTTCGACTTTCTCTTTCCCGCACCTGAGCACGTACTACAGCGACCTCGAACAGGGCGGGGGACTGGCCGTGTTAACACCGCAGGGCGGCTCGCCGACCAACGCCCCCCTCCGCGCCAACGATCTGAACAACTCGGGAAGCGCCGGATTTCTTTTCACCAGCCTCGGCCCGGGGACTTACACCCTCACGCTCACTCATCCGCGCTACACGTTCCTGGAGCGGGGCACCGCCAATCCGAGCGTGACGGTCACCCTTCCGCCCTGGGCCGCGCCCGGGGTCTTGCCCCCCAGCGATCCCGGCCTGAGCGGTTACGTGGAGCCACTGCACATCAAACGGGTCGGGGGTTTCCCCACCTTCGATGCGACCCACACCGACCCGGGCACCCGGATCACCCTTGATATTCGCTTCTGGGATTCGGTGGATCAAACCTACCGGGACCACCCGCTCTCCGGCCTCGTCCCGCCGGGCAGCGGATTCTTGCGCCCCGCCTACACGGGCGCCAAGCTGTTCACCGGCGAAGGCGCTGCGTGGCCCCAAGGCGCGTTCTCCGCGTGGATCTATGCGGCCGGGGCGGAGAACCAGGATTACTACCGGGCCAACATCTCCGTCTCGGGCCAGGACACCACCTTTGATGTGTATCTCGGCGGACCATCCGCCAACACGGAACCGGCCCCGGCGCCTTCCTATGAACTGGTGCTCGACTCGGTCAGCCAGGATGATCCCGGCACGCATGTTCCCGGGACGACGTTCACGTTCCAACTTCAGGGTGGTGGCTCCCAAGTGGTGCCCGCCAACGGCCAGACCCTCCCGGACTTCACCGGCGCCCTGGGCACGGCGAACATCACCAATCCCAAGTGGGTAAACGCCGGCCGCGAACGCATCCTCCTTGATCCTGCCGTGCCGCGCGTGAAACTCGTCGCGCTGATGGATCGCGGGGTCAAGGTTCGTGGCGTCGTGCGGCGCGCCGGCGGCAACGTACCGGTGGCGGGGGCGCAGGTACGCATGCTGAACCGCTTCGGGAATCTTCCGCCGAACTTCGAGCAACTCAGCGGGACGAATGGCGCGTTTGCTTTTGCGGCGTTGATTCCCGGGTCCGCGCCGCTTTTCGTCGAGGTTCACGCGCCTGGCTACACGCCCTGGCGGGAACGGTTTGCCCCCGGGTCATTCATCGAGGATCCGCTCGAACCGGACCTCTTGTTGCTCGACGCGCAAGTTGAATTGTCACCTCTGCCTCCGCCGGTCATGGATGAACTCGCGCTGGACCGGCAGGGCGGCTTCCTCACCGGCGTCAGCCGCGCCGGCAATCAAAGCGTGTTCGATCGTTTTCAAGCGGAAGGGCCGTTGACGATGACCTGGACGGGCCGGGCGACGGCGGTGCCGGTGACCTACACGATGGCTTTGTTCGACCGGCCTGATGGCACGTCACGCGGATCGCAAACCTACACGATTCCCGACGCCATCGCGGAGATGTTCCTCGTGGACCCGCGCGCCTTCACCAACCAGCCGTATGCCGATCCCGCCGTGCCGGTGCCGCCGCCCGCCACGGGAGGCAGCAGCGCGCTCCATGAGTGGCTGCGCGAGGTGCAAACCGGAGTGGCCGTGAACTTCGCCTCCACCACGAACGTGTTCCACCAGCGGGTGAATCGCCTGGCCAACGGCGCGACGGCGGAGCAGAAGCTGGCCACGGGCCGGATTCCGTTGTGGCAACTGCCGCCGGAGGATTTCCGGCCGGTGCTCCTGGCGCGCACGAAACTGGGCGCGGTGGGGCTGTTGAATCCGCACGTCGCGCCGGCCGCGCCCGCGTTGAAGGGCCTCAAGACCCCTGCCTGGATGGCGTTTGCCACGGACATCATGGGCTCGACGGCGGGGATCGCGGCGACACAGGACAAGGTGCGCGAGTGGGTGCCGGAGGGCCGGTTTGTGCCGCTGCCCGATTTCACGGCGGAGATTGACGCGGACGAGGACGGCTTTCTCAACTACGAATACGGCCTCACCGTGGAGTGGGCCACCGGCAATGCGAATCCCGGCACCGGGCTGATGGCCTTTGCGCCGGGCAGCCTCGGGTTGGTGTTTAACGGCCACGCCGGCTTCGGGTTGCGGGGCACCAACCACGAGGTCTTCATCACCAACTGGGCCAACGTCAACACCGAGTCCATCCCCAAACGTCTGCTCCCACCCATCCCCGGGCTGGGCAAGCCCAACGCGCGGTTGGTTGTGGCCGCCACCTCCGGCTCGTCCACGCAGTACGATCCGGTCAACGATCCTTACCAGTTCGAACTCAGCGAAGCGGTCAGCGGTGGGGTGGATTTGTCCGTGGAAGCCGGCCTCAACCACCAACTGGGCAAGCTGCGCTACGTCGGACCGGTCATTAAGAAGCTGCGCCCGGTGGACGTCACGGGCCTGCTGGAGGGCGGCGTGGAACTGGTTTCCCGCACGCGCTGGCGCACGCCCTTTCCTCCGGCCCGCCCCGAGTCCAGCGTGGGCGACCTGAATGACGTGTATCGCCGGCACTTCCTCGGTGGCGACGAGGAACGCCTTGACGAATACGACATCTGTTTCCGGTTCGGGGCCGGCGTGCGGCTGGAGGATTCCTTCGGCGTGTTGGGCGCGACTGGAAAAATCCTGCTCGTGGGCGCGCCCTGCAACAGCGGCGTGCCGTCCATGTCGCTGACGGTCAATCCGGCCAACGACTGGCCCGTCATCACCCGCATTCAGGCGGAGGCGCAGGCGACCCTGGATGTCGTGCTCAACCTCTGGCTGACCGAGGTTTCCCAGCACTGGGAATGGTCGCTCCTGACGCTCGAAAAGCAGTTCGGCACCGATCCTGTGTTCACCCTCGCTCCACTGCTCGTCAACACCACCCTGAGCAGTCCCTCGACCGCCCCGCCGGCCACGTTCCATACCAACGGCACGGTGCGTCTCGCCAACCTGTTCTCCGGCGGCACGTTCTCCGCGCGCGGCGGGGGTAGTGGCGACGCCTTTCTCTTCACCGACGTGAACCCGGGTACCGGCGAAATGCTCTTGAAGCTGTCCGTGAAGTCCGGAGGCGCTTGGGGCAGCCCCGTGACTGTGGGTGGAAGCGGGGGCATCCTCACCGCCGACCTCGCCACGCTGCCAGATGGACGCCGCCTGGTGGTCTGGTCGCAAATCGCAGCCGACGACATCGGCCAACCGTTCCCGGCGAGCACGATCTTCTCTTCCATCGGCTCGCCGGCGGGCACGGGTTGGAGCCCTCCCGTGACGGTGGCTAACCTGACGGACGTGGCCTCCGAACTGCGCTTGCTGGCCAACGACTCTTTCACCGGCCTGGCGTGGTTGTGCACCGCTGACGGCCCGCGCGCCGAACGCTATACCCTCGAAGCCGCCGTCTGGAACGGCGCGGCCTGGAGCGCCCCGACCACCTTGGCCACCGACGCGGACATTGTTGGACTGGCCGCCGCCGCCAACTCCGGCGACCAGATCCCGGCAGCGCTGATCGCGGTGACCCGCGCTTCCGGCGAAGTGGCCGTCCAAGTCTGGAATGGCGCGGGTTTCGATCCGGCCGTCACGCTGACCAACGCCGCCGGGGACCGGCTGGCTGTGACCGCGACCGCCGCGGGCGACTTCTACGTCGCCGTTGAAGGTGCGGACCGGGGAATTCAGTTGTGGAAGCGTGACGGCGCCAACTGGGTCAACCTTGGCGATCTCGCGCCAGACGCGCGCCCGGCGGAGATTGCGTTGGCATCCCTGGACGAAGGCGGCGCCACCCGCTTGCTCGTGGCGTGGGTCGAAGGCGGCGACGTGACTCGCATCCACCATGTCTTTGCGGATCTGGCCGGCGCGGTGTTGAAAGGGCCGGAGGCCCTGACGGTAAACTCGACCGGCACTTACCATGACATCCAACTTGTGCCCGGTGCCGGCGGCGAAGGTGTCCTCTTCACCCGGCGCACGGACGGTTCGGTTCACGTGGAGCAGTGGGCCGTGGTGTTTCACGAGGTCCGGCTGGCCAATCCGCGCTTCGGGATGGGAGGCCGGTTCGAGTTCGATTTCATCGGTTCGCCGGGCCGTTCCTACCAGATTCAAGTCAGCACCAACCTCCAACACTGGTTGAGCCTGACGAACCTTCCGGGCGCGACCGCCCCAGTGCTATTCAGCGATCCCGCCTCGACCGGACAGCCCACCCGCATGTATCGCGCCGTTTCGGAGCCATGAAAAGCAAACCGGTTTGTCCTCCTTCGAATCCGGCGGGCCGGCGTCCCTCGATTCGAGTAGCCGACCCATTCAGTCCGGGCTTGGTTCATGGCGGTTACCAACCAACCCATCGCTCGCTTCGCGGAGGACCTGCGCCAGCGCGGACAGTGGGACGCCTATCTGGAGTTGCTCGCCCACAATTTCAATCCGGCCACGGTCGAGGGTTTGATGTGTCGCAGCACGATCAGCGTGGGCATGATGGGCGAGGTATTCGACTGCGATTTCAACCAGATGCTCAAGATGCAGGTACGCAACGGCAAACCCCTTCATTTGTGGGACGTGTTACCGGAGCGGCTCGAAGGCTGGGAGATCCTGACGGGCGTTCATTGTCTGGCTTGCACGGCCGGCTGCGGCAGCAGTTGCACCGGGGCGGTGAAATAAGCTTCTCTCCCAGCCGCAGAAGGGGGAACTCCACTCGTAGCCATGAGAAACCCTTTCATCCAGTTGCCGGGCGCAGGCGCAAAGATAAGCCAACCCGGGCGTGGCAAGGCGTCAAAGACGCTCCACATTCATCCGCTCGCGCGCGTGCGAAGTTTCTCGATCTGCACAGCGCACTGACGCAGCAGCCGGGACTGCGGCGCGCCGAGCAGCGACACGAGTTCGCCTGATTCAGCCAGACGCGCGTCTTCCAGCACGATGATCCGCCGAGCCAGCGCCAGCGCCTCAAAAACGTCATGGGTTACGAGCACCAACGCGGCGTTGATTTCAGTCACCAGCCGCCGCACTTCTGCCATGAGTTCCTCGCGCAGCAGCGGGTCGAGGCTGGAAAACGGCTCGTCGAGCAATAGCAGTTGCGGACGCGCGGCGATGGCCCGCGCCAACGCCACGCGTTGTTGCTGTCCGATCGAAAGCGTGCCGGGCTTGCGCGACGCGAGTTCGCTGACCCGGCAGGCGGCCAGCGCGTCGCTCGCGGATCGCCACCGCCGCGGCTTCGGCACGTTCGCCAGGGCGAACGCCACGTTGTCCAGGACCGTCAGGTTCGGCCAGAGCGCGAGGTCTTGAAAGACCATGCCGATGCGCAGACCGGCCGCGCGCTCGATGATACCAGAGGTCGGTTCGTCCAAACCCGCGAGCAACCGCAGCAGCGTCGTCTTGCCACTGCCGCTTGCGCCCAGCACGGCGAGGCGGTCGTCTGGCGCGAGGGTGAAGCTGATGCCGGCGAAAACCGGCGTGCCGTCGTGGGACTTCGCCAAATCCTGGAGGGCCAACAGGGTCATAGTCGGCCAATGATTTGCTGGCCGGCCACGGCCAGGCCCAACGCGAGCACCACGTAAAGCAGACACAACATGGCTACGAGCGCTTCGGGCGCGTTGGCCATGATGGTGAACAGGGCGAGCGGTAGGCTGGCGTGTCCGGGCGGATGCAGCAGCAACACCGTGCCGACTTCGGCCGTCGCCAGCAACGCGGCCACGGCCGCCGCCGGAAATGCCCAGCGCGCGCACCACGGCAACAAGACGCGCGTGAGAAAGGTTGCCCGGGGAACGCGATGCACGCGCGCCGCATCGGCCCACGACGACGGCATCGAACCGACGGCACGGAGCGCGAGAAGGATCGCCAATGGCAATCCGCGCAAAGCGAGTGCGACGCCGAGTGCGACGCGCCCGCTCCAGGGAATCAGCCACAGCGCGGGCAACGCGGGCGGCAACGCCAGCAGGGCCAGCGCCGCGGTGACGAGCCAGCGTCGGCGAGCCGGTGAACGCCCGGCTGCCCAAGCAAGCGCGAATGCGACGGCAACCGCGATACCCGCCGCGAGCAAAGCATAGAGCAGAGTGTCCGTGCCTGTGCGCGTCACTTCGCCCCACGCCCGGGCCACGGGCCACGGTTGCACGAGCAGAGGTTTCAGCAGGCCGGCCAGCGGCAGGAGCATAAACATGCTCGCCGCTCCAAACACCCACGCAGTCGTTGTCGCTGTGCGAACAGGCAATGGGCGATTCACGTCGCGCGCGAACAGTCCCGCTGCCACTTCGGGCGCGAGCTTCCACGTCAATGGCCAGGCGAGCAGCGCGGCCACCGCCGCGAGCGCCAAAGCCTGTTGCGTCGCGAGGGCGCGGTCGTAGCGCGCCGCGAAGTTCGTGAGGAGTTCGCTGGCTGCTCCCGGCCAGCCGAAGATTTGACCCGGCCCGGGATCGGCGAGTGTGAGCGCACCCGCAAGCGCCGCCGCGAGGCCGGCCAGTGGAAACGCCGCCCGCAACGCGAGTCGACACCGATGTCGTTCCCCGCCTGCCAGTCGCGCCGCGTCCGCTTGTCCGCGCGTGATCGAGAGCGTGGCGGCAATCGCGGCGAAGGTGACCAACGGAACACCAAGACACGCGAATACCCAAACGACGGCGGGTGCTCCGCCGAGTCCATGCCAGAGCATGGAGAGACCGATGGCGACCAGAAACGACGGCAGCAGCAACGGTAGCGCGAGCAGCGTCAGCAGGAAACGGTGCAAGGGAAAACTCGTCAGCCCGATTCGCACACCGAGCGGCCAGCCGATGCCGAGGGAAACACCCGCCACGATGACGGCCACAACCACGCTGCGTCCCAGCGCGGCGGCAAAGGCAGCGTCGAATCCGAGGAATGGCGTTGCGGTCATGGGCTAAAAAGTCAGATACGAAAGGTCACGCCGACTTTGATAATCATCTCATTGTTGAGACGAGCGAATCGGGCGTTGTCATATTCCCACCCCTGATTCCAGACCAGGAAGACGTCGTTGCCGGGCCGCCACGTCCAGCGAATGCGGCTGTTCAGGCCCACATCATCGCTGCGGTTGTCGTATTGAGCGACGGTGCTCCACGTGAGGTCTGGAGTTAGCGCCAGATCCAGCCGCAGGCTGGCGAGGTGGACGTCGAAATCGCCCTCGGGCAGGCGCACCTGGCGAAGCTCATAGGCCGCGCCCAGTGTTGCATGGCGGGAAGGCCGCCATGCAAGCGACGGACGATAGGCCGTCTGCCGGCCGGAGTAGAAGTCGCCATGACGCAAGCTCAATCCCGCGCTCACCGGCCGGGCGGCGCTGGTTTGGACTGACGGTTTGAACTGCCAGTAACCGTAGTCACCCGGTGGAATTGCCACGCCCGGCCAGATTTCGAACGCGTCATCCACCACGTCGCGGTAGTAGGTCGTCTCCAGCGTGAGTTCATCTCCGGCGGGCGTCTCGAAGGTGAGGATGGGCACGTCGTGGTCTTCGGCGACGATGCGGTTGTCGAGATCGGTGGTAAAGTAGGGCCGCGCGGCCAGTTCCACGCTCCGCAGCCAGCGCGAGTTCGGACGCCAGACATGCGCCACCGAGCCGATGTATTCACGAATGCCGGGCCGCTCGATGAAACCGAGCGCTGGCTCGAATTCCTCCCCCCATTGGCGGAAGAAGACATGCACGTCGAGGGGTTCATTCGGATAATCCACGTCGAGGCCGAAGGCCGTGTCGCTCCCGCTGGCGCGGTCCGCGTCACTGAACATGAACCACGCATTGCCCGTAAGCACCTTGTCGTCTGGCAACCGGCTGTTCTGGTAGTTGAAATCTAATCCGCCAAGCCAGGCGTCACCGTTGGACGCAGGATCGCCATAAGTGAAGATGCCGCCGAAGCTGGATTCGGCCAGCACTTGTTGCGAGACGCGTGCCACGGCCAGGTTCTTCGCTTCGATGTCCGCGTGCGCGTCCTGATACGCGTCGAGCAAGGCGACACTCGTGCCGCCGATGCGACCCGTGAGCCGACCCCCGCCGAGGATTTCCACCGGCTGGCCGTCAATGCCCAAGCCGATACGGCGCGAGTAATAGGGCGAACTGTCGGTCGGCAGGCCGCCGAAGCTGAAGAGCGGCGCGTCTTGCAGGAAGAAATCCCGCTTCTCCGGAAAGAACACCGGAAAGCGCGAGAGGTTGACCACGCGATTGTCCACGTCGGTTTCGGCAAAGTCGGGATTGTAGGTGGCGAGGGCGGTGAGCGTGGGGGTGATTCGATAGGTCAAATCGAGCCCGCCCGTGAATTCGAAATCGCTCTGTCCCGCTGTGGCGTCATCCGAGAAAGTGCCGCGCAAATAAGGCCGGGCCTCCAGTCCCAAGCCCTGCCGCAGGTCGTCCAGTCCGTGAAGTTCGCCCAAATCCTCCAGCGCGGTGAAGGACTTGGCGCGGGCAAGCGCCGTCCAACGCACTGTTTCCTGCTTGCGGCGAATCACACGCTGGAAGTTCCAATGCCACGCGTCGGCACGCGGGTCGAAGGAAAGACTCTCGAACGGGATGGCTATTTCGACCGTCCAGCCCTGGTCGTCCACTCGCGCTCGGGCGTTCCAGATCGTATCCCAACTCGTATTCTGGCTGCTGAACTTGCTGAACAGCGCATCGCGACGCGCGCCGGCCGGGTTCACGGCAAACAGATAGCCGTCGCGCTCCCGGGCAAACGTGTCGAAGGCCAGCGAGACATAATCGTCCGGGTCGAACGTGGCATCGCGCTGCATCTGGGTGGCGCGGATTTCACGCGGCGAGGAATCGAAACACCGGATGCCCACGTAGAGCTGGTAGCGCGTGAACACAAAGCGCACTTCTGTTCGTTCGCTCGGCGGAGCGCCTTCGACCGGGAGCACCTGGGTGAAGTTGGTCAGCGCGGGGACGCTTTGCCAGCAGGCGTCGTCCAGGCGGCCGTCAATAACCGGAGGCTGCTCGGTCAGTTGCGCCTCGAATGCTGGGCGCTCCGCCATCGCCGCCGAACAGAGCATCAGCAGCGTGGTTGCGGCGAACTCCTTTGAGCGCGCCCGCGTCACTGACTCCCCGCCCACGTTCTCAGAAATCCTGCCGCCAACTCTTCTAGTCGCGCGCCGAGTTTCTCGTAGTTCACGTCCATCGCGTTGAGTTCCTCGACGCGTTTCACGCCGGGCGGGACAGGCACGCCGGGACGCAGGGGCATCTGCGCGGCTTCGCTTTCAGCCAGGGCCTGCTCGGCTGCGGCGCTCAACAGAAAATCAACGAACTTGCGACCGTTCTCCGGGTTCGGTCCGTTCGCGACGAGGACGGCGACGTTCGGCACAATCAAAGTGCCTTGTCCGCCCGCATCGGGATAAATCATGCCGACCGGTTTGCCTTCCTTGATTGACACGCTGGCGTCGTCGGTATCGGTCAGGCCGAAAGCGAACTCGCCGGCCGCCACGCGTCGTTTCACTTCGCCGTTTGAGGACAGCATCTTCGCGCCGTTGGCGCGGAGGCCGTCGAAAAATTGTTTCGCCTTCGCATCGCCCATCGTTTCAAACAGCGCCGCCGCGTGCATCGAGGTCGTGCCGAACAGCGGATTGGCCAGGCATGCTTTGCCTTTCCACTTCGCGTCGAGAAAGTCGTTGAGCGACTTCGGCTCTTGCCCGGCGGCGACGAGGTTCGTGTTGTAGATAATGACCCGCGCGCGGGCCGACAGAGCGGACCAATGGCCCTGCGGGTCGCTGAAGCGCCCGGTGGTATCGGCGGGATTCGCGGGCTTGAACGGCGCGGAGATGCCCTTGGCCTTGAGCACCGCTGCGCGCACCGGGTCGCCGCTCCAGAACACGTCGGCCTGCGGACGTGCCTTCTCGGCGATGAGGCGATTGAGCAGTCCCGTGCTCTTGGTTTCCTCAGTGTCCGGCGCGAGCTTCACTTCGATGCCGGTCTGCTTCTGGAATTGCTCGCACACGGGTCGGGCGAACACGTCATCAACCGAGGTGTAAACGACAACGGTGTTGGCTGGCTGGTTTCCGGGCTGGCAGCCGCCAAGCAGGGCGAGAACAAACAGCAGCGAACAGGCTTTCTTCATGGCGTGAGTTCCACCAGGCCCACGGTCAGCCGCTTCGGGGCTTTGCCCACTTTCACGGTTTTCATCGTCCGTCGTTGCGCCACGTCCACGATGCTGACGTCGCCTGACCCGGTGTTGCTCACGACCGCGAGCTTGCCGTCCGGCGTGAACTCCAGCCAATTCGGATCGCGGCCCACCTGAACCTTGCCGAGAACGCGATGGTCGGCGGTGCTGAGGACAGTCGCATCGTCCGTCGTCTGCGTCGCAATCCAAAGCTCCTTGCCATCCGGCGTCACCGCGATGCCGTGGGCGTCTTTGCCCTCGGAGGCGAACTTCGGTTCGCCCAGCGCGATGCGGTCCACGACTTGTTTCTTCTCGGGATCAATCACCAGCGCGCCGTTCAGCCAGCGGATGGTTTGATAGACCTTGCGACCATCTTTGCTTTGCGCCAGCACGCGCGGTGTGGTGAACAGCGGGGTCGCGCCGGTCACTTCCCAACTGGCCACGTCCATCTCGACGAGCTTCATGTCGCCTTCGCTGGTGACGTAGAGGCGTTTGCCGTCCGGGCGCAGCATGACGATGTGTGGTCCACGGCCCACGGACACGGTTTTGATGACCTTGCGCTCGGCAGTGCTGACCACGGCGACCGCTCCGTCGGTGTTCAGCGTGACGAAGACGTAACGGCCATCGGGCGAGGTGATGAGTTGATTGGGCGCGCTGCCCACCTGAATTGTGGCGGTAACTTCGTTTTTCGTCGCGTCAATGAACGAGAGCGTGCCGTCGCCCTCATTCGAGACGTAGATGGTCTTCCCATCCGGCGCAATGTCCACGCCGTGAGGTTTCAGGCCGGTCTTGATGTCGGCGACGAGCCGCCCTTCGACTGGATCAATGACGGCGATGCTGTCGCCGCCCCAGTTGGTGACGAGGGCACGGACGGCCTTGGCCGCGTGCAGTGGTAATGGTGCAAGGACCACGCCTGAAAGAAACGTGAAGAGAACGACGAACCGGAGCGGTGAGTGGATTTTCATGGGTAGTTAAATCGCGGGTTCATTTCGCGCCGTAGCTGAAGTCGTCGAACAGCATCACGCTGTCCGCTTTGGTCCAGAGGCCGACTTTGCCCGCGTCTTTGAACGTCTCGTCCTCCACCTCGAACAGCTTCGTGCCGTTGAAGAGTACGGTGAACTTCTTGCCGGCGAACTCGACGCGCATCGTGTGCCAGGTCTGCGGCGCAACCTTCTCCTCGACGCCGTAGCCGCCCTTGCGCCCGACGATGTCCAGCGAGGTCCGTTTGCCCTTCTCGACCTTGTAGAGCACGACATTGTCTTCCAGCGCGTTGGGCCGGCAGATGTAATAATTGTCCTTGTCCACGCAGCGCCAGATGACGCCGGCGGCCTGATCGCCCTTGCCGCTGACGGATTTGAATTTCACTTCAACGAAGCCATCCTTGAGCGCGGGCGCGTCCTGGATGCACAACGGGAAACTCGGGCCGGGCACTTCGCCGGATTGCTTGAGCACGTTCGGTTTGCTGGGCGCGGAATCGTCCTCCTCGACAGTCCACTTGGGTTCGCCCTTGCCGGTGATGGCGACGGTCCAGCCCGGCGGGGACTTGCCGGTTTCGGCGGCGTCGAAGTTGGCGGACTGCGCCAGGGCGGCGGTAGTTGTGAGTGCGGACATAATCAGGAGGGTGTGGAGTGTTTTCATGGTCACTTGCTTTTCCGGAAGTCTGCCCGACCGCTGGCGAGCGCGTTACTGAAGATTCGTTAAGGAATTGCTGCAGGAACGCGGGTCGCCCGCGCCCTTCTGCTCAGAGCGGAAGAACAATTCGGAACAAGCTGCCCTTGCCACATTCGCTTTCCAACTGCATGCGCCCACCGTGGCGTTCGACGGCGAGCCTGGCGATGGCCAACCCCAGCCCCGCCCCGCCCTCGGCGCGCGACCGGGACTTGTCCACGCGATAAAACCGCTCGAAGACTTTTGCGTGATGCTCCGGCGCAATGCCCTCGCCGGTGTCGGCGATTTCGATGACCGCTTCGCGGTCGCGTCCCAAACAGCGGACGGTAATTCGCCCGCCGTCCGGCGTGTAGCAGATGGCGTTGTGGACCAGGTTGAGCAGGGCGTGCCGGAGAAGCGCCGCGTCACCGGCGATGCACACTTCGCCATCCGTCTCGGCGGCCAGCCGCTGCTGTTTCTCGTTGGCCAGAATGCGCAGGCTCTCGACGACTTCCCGCGTGAGCGCGCCCAGATCAACCGGCCCGCGATTCAATGGCTGCTGGTCCGCCTCCGCGCGGGCCAGTGCCAGTAGCGAGTCCACGAGATCCTGCAGGCGCTGTGCTTCCTCCAGCATCGCGCCGATGCTCTGCCGGAACTGCTCTGGCTCGCGCGCGTTGTTGAGTGCCACTTCGCCTTCTGCCCGCAGCGCGGTCAGAGGAGTGCGGAGTTCGTGCGAGGCGTCGGCGGCGAAGCGTCGGAGTTCAGCGAACGAGTTTTGCAGCCGCTGCAAGGTGGCGTTGAAGACAGTGGCCAGTCGGCCTAGTTCGTCGTGAGGATTGGCCACGGGCAACCGTTGCGAAAGCGAACTGGCGGAAATCTCCTTGGCTCGGCCCGCCATGGCGGCCAAGGGGGCGAGCGAGCGCCGCGCCACGAACCAGCCTCCCGCCACGGCGAGCAGCATCGCCAGCAGCAGCCCGAACAGAAACACGTCCGCCAGTTCGTGCTGCGTGCGACGCAGCCCGGACTGATCACGCAGGATGCGCAAAATCACGTCGCGATGCTCGACTCGTCCGGGTCGTTCCATGATGCGGGCGAACAAGCCCGGCTCGACTTCGGCGGAGTAGAAGTGCAACTGCTGTCCGGCCGGCGGGCCAAGCCGCGCGTGAGCTTCCGTCTCAGGAACGGGCCAGTGCCGGAGCAACAGCTTGGCGTCCTCGCTCCACACTTCAAACCACGCGGCCATGCGCGCGTAGCCTTCTTGGCCGTGCGAACCACGCAAGGGCCACACCATTTTGCTTTGCGACTCCTCGACCTGCGCTTCAATGATGTCGAAATCAATCCGAAGCTGGCGATCGAGTTCCTGCAACAACCGCTGCGAGACGGTTTGCCGGACGAACAAGGCAAGCGCGACCACGACGACCAATGCGGTCGCCGCGTGCCAGCACGCGAGGCGGAAGGTCAGCGATTGGCGGCGCAGCCAGTTCATGCCTGCGCCTCCGTGCGCAACACGAAGCCGACACCACGCACCGTGTGCAGCAGTTTGGTGTGGTGTTCCTCGTCAATCTTCCGCCGCAGATGTGCGATGTGGACATCGATCACGTTGTCCAACGGCGTGATCCGGTGCGGCTCCCGCCACACGTCCTTCGCGAGCATCCGCCGGGTGACCGTCTGCCCCTGATGCCGCATGAGGTAAGCGAGCAGGTCGAACTCGCGAGGTGTGAGCAGGACTTCCTTTCCGCCTCTCATGGCGCGGCGGTTTTCAACATCGAGGGCCAGATCGCCAAGCTGCCGTCGCAAACTCTCGGTATCACCCGCGCGCCGCAAGAGCACGCGGATGCGCGCCAGCAATTCGGCGAAGGCGAATGGCTTGACGAGGTAATCATCCGCCCCGCAGTCGAGCCCGCGCACGCGATCTTCGATGGCGTCGCGGGCGGTGAGCAGCACGATCGGAGTCCTCGATCTCCTGGCGCGCAGCGATTTCAGAATCTCGATGCCGTCGCGAACGGGAAGCATCCAATCGAGCAGCACGAGGTCGAAGCTTGAGGAATGGAGGAGCAGCACGCCGTCTTCGCCGGTCCTCGCCACGGCAGCGTCGTAACCTTTGCCGCACAGACCCGCACGGACGGCGTTGGCCGTCTTGATGTCGTCTTCGATGATCAGAATCCGCGCCACTGGCAGGGATGATTGCGTTTGCGATCGCTTCCGGCGAGCCCACAATTCTGAGGTTTGGTTGCACGGTTTCTTTCTTAACGGGCGCAGCAGCTCAGTTTGTTAACGTCCTTGCTGAAGGCCAGCGCCGCCAGCTTCACGCCTTCGCTCAACGTCAGGTATGGATGGAAGCACGCGGTCAAATCGCGCACGGGAATGCCGAACTTGATGGCCAGACTGATTTCCATCAACAACTCCGAGCCTTCCGGGGCAAGGATGCGCGCGCCGACAAGGCGGTCGGTTTCGCGGTCGCGAATCAGTTTATTACCACACCGTGTGTCGCATGAAGGCAGGTTCACCGGATACGAAAAGTCTCGGAATAATCAGCTAGGTTCACGCTCAAAGATGTGAATGGCTCGAAGTTCACTTGCGGCAAATGGTTGCAAACGTGACGGCGGCGATCGAGTCGGCGCGCGCGGGTTACCCTCACGATATCATCGTCGTGGACGGCGGCAGCACGGACGACACCGTGCTCAAGGGAGAAGTCACCATATTCAGCCTGGAACTCCCGCCCTACCGTCCGCCCCAGCTTTGGCGAACGCTTTACACTTCGCTGATTGACCGGACCTACTTCGTCCTCTGGCGGACGGTCTTGTTCGCGCTCTCGGCAGGAGCCGTGATTTGGCTCACCGCCAGTATCCACATTGGGGACGGCAGCCTGGCCACCCATTTCATCCGCATGTCCAGTCCGTGGGCTCTGCTCTTCGGCCTCAACGGCGTCATCCTCCTGGCCTACATCATCGCCATCCCGGCCAATGAGATCATTGTCCCGACGATTCTGATGCTGACGGTGATGGCGACGGGCACGCAGGGCGTAGGCGAGGGTGCGGGAGTCATGTTCGAGCTCGATTCCGACAATGCGATCCGACAGTTGCTCACCGCGGGCGGGTTCCTGGCCGAGACGATCGGCAAGCTCCCCTGGCCGCCGCGACGCGCGATCGATTGGCTGGACATCCGCCGTTCTGTGCCGCGTCACGTTAGACCACGGCACGGGAGCGGGCGCGACTCGCCCGCTGCGGAGCGGAGGGAGAGTTGCCATCCTCCGTGGTTGGGTCCTGATCGGGTTGCGTTCGGGTGGCCTGATGGCGATCCTCCACGGCAACCATGAACCACGACTCCGAGCAGCAGGCGACCGGCGAGCAGGAATTGTGGCGCCGACGCTCGGAGATCGAGCGAGGCCTGGCCCGGGCAGGTCGGGCGGCCTTGGTCGCGTCGCTCGTCGTCATGGCTTTGGCCTGCGCCGCGCTCTGGCAGGCGCACCAGGCACGTCGGAGCGCCGCGGCTGAGCTGAGCGCGAAGCTCGCCGCGGAACGAGCCCGGCTCGAGAAGGAAGATCAGCTCTGGAAGTCCCGGCTCCTGGAGGCCAGGTCCTTTCGCATCAGCGGCCGCCCGGGCCAGCAGGCCCGAACCCTCGAGGTGCTGCGGGAGGCAACCGCCCAGAAACCTTCCGCCAACCTGCGCAACGAAGCCATCGCGGCCTTGCTCCTCCCCGATATTGGGCGTGAACTCCACTTCCACGCCAAGCTCCTCGACCATGGCCCCATGGCCGTCGATCCCACCGGCGAGTTCTTCCTTGGTGAGCCCGGTCGGCCGGAGGTTGAGGTGGGCCGATGGTCGGATGGTCGGGCGGAGATCAGCTTGCCCGGATTCGGGCCGGTCAAGACCTGGATGCGGTTCAGCCCCGATGGACGCTATGTCGCCGCGCAGATGGGGCAACCCTCCGGCGTGCTCGCCGTATGGGAATGGCGCACTTCGCGGCTGGTCCTCCAAGCCCGGACCACCGGCGCTTATTGGAACCGGTCCACCTTCGAGTTCTCGCCCGACAGCCGCCTCGTTTTCGCGGTTTCCGCGGAAGGTCCTCTTCGCCAGTTCGACTTGGAACATGGCCGCGAGCTGGCGCCCTTGGCCACGAACGCTCCCGCCGCATTGCTCACGGTCAGCCGCGATGGCCGGCTCGTAGGGGTGGCGAAGGGCCGGGAGGCGCGCATCTTTGATCGCAGCCAAAGCCGCTGGCGCGACCCGATCCGGCTGCCGGACGAGATTCTGACTATGGCCATCCATCCGAACGGCGATCGGTTGGCGTTCGGCTGCTACAACGTCGGGGCCCTGGTCTGGGATGCTGATTCGCCCCAGCCCGTCGCAATGTCTCACCAGGTGTCCACGGTCACCCGAGTGTTCTTCAACCGCGACGGTGACCTGCTGGTGGCTTCTGGGTGGGGAGATGGGACGACGTTTTGGGACATGAGCACCTTCAGCCCGCTGCTCACCACCCACGAAGGATTCGCTCTGGAGTTTGCCGCGGAGGGACGCCGGCTCGCCTTCGCTCGAGAACGCGTCGGCTTCGGCCTTTGGGAATTCCTCCCTGCGGCCGGGCTGCGTCGGTTCTTGTTCCCCTCCAGGCTTGGAAACCAGGCGGATTGCGCCGACCTCAATCCGGCCGGCACGCGGCTCCTCTCAGGTCATGCCCAGGGTTGGGCACTTTGGAACCTCGAGGCGGGTGGCTTGATGACGGCGCACTCCGCCGGACGGGTCAGCAGCATCGCGTTCGACGGGGGTGATCGCACGTTCCTGACTGGCGGCGCGAATGGGCTGGAGCGCTGGACGCCGAGTCAGGACGAGGCCGGGAGTCCATCCGGTTACAGCGCTGCGGTCCTGTTCCCGGAGCGCACGACCCAGGCCGAACGGTTCGCCCTCTCGGCGGATCGCCGAACGCTTGCGGCGGTCGGTCCCGGAGGCGCCTTCGCCGCCCGACTGGACGGTGAAACCCGCGACCTCACTCTGCAAACCGACGGACCGCACCGCACCTTCGTCGCGGTAACCCCGGACGGACTGACGGCCTTTGCCACCACCTACAACAGGCCCAACATCGATGTTCTGGAGACGCGTTCCGGCCGGCGGACGCGACTCATCGAGACGCCGGGCTGGACGGTGCTGCCGTGTCCGGATGCGCCCTTGGCCCTGGTTTCCGACCCGAAGGGTCATGTCTTCCTGAATCTCCACGATGGGCAACCCGGTCCCTGGCCTGCGTTGGGTTCAGCCGCGTCCACCGGTTTGGACCCGGTGGGATTCTCGCCCGACGGCCGCATCCTCTTCCTCATCGATCGGACCGGTCGCTTGCACTTGCGCGATGTCCGGCGCGGAGCGGACGTGGCCATCCTGGAGCATCCATCAGGAACCACCGGGTGGTCCCTTCGTTTTGACGCCAGAGGCCAGCGTGCCGCCCTCAACTCGACCCGTGACGTCGTGCTGGTGCTGGATTTCGGGGCCCTTCGCGAGGGGTTGGCTCAGCTCGGGCTCGAATGGTCGGACGCGGATCCGGGAGGCGGTTTCGTGCCTGCTCGGAGTCGCGTGGGCAGCCAGCACGAGACGAACGAGCGCGAGTTCCGATCCGGGTCGTCGGCCGGTTCCCCGGGCCTGACCACGGGGATCATCCTTGGGGGCATGCTGCTGGCCATCGGCGTCGGCCTTTACATGTTCCGGGCACAACGCTCGCTCTTCCTGGCCTACGGCGAGCTCGACCGGTTGGCCGAGGCGCGTGCAGCCGAACTGATCCGCACCCAATCCGCCCTGCTGCACAGTGAGAAAATGAAGGCTTTGGGCACGCTTTCAGCCGGCGTCGCCCACGAGTTCAACAACTTGCTCTCGGTCATTCGGCTCTCCAACGAGCTGATCGAGGAACAGGTGCGCCCCACCGGCCTCACCCGAGAGAACGTGAACGCCATCCAGCAAGCCGTCCAACGCGGACGGGGCATCGTCAACTCGATGCTCGGTTACGCGCGCGACGACGGCGAGCCGCGCCGGTTTTCGGCCGCAGAGCTCCTGAGTGAGACCGTCGCGCTCCTCGGCAAGTCCTTTCTGCGGGGGCTGGTGTTGCAGGTCGAGGTGCACCCGGACACTCCGGCCGTCTTCGCGCGCAAGGGCCGGGTGGAACAAATGTACCTGAACCTGATCGTCAACGCGGCCGAGGCGATGGAAGGTCGCGGAACGCTGGCCTTGCGGGCCCGGCCGGCTCGTGAGCCAGGCCATTGCCTGTTGCCGCCGGCGCCTGCGCTCGGTTTTATCGAACTGGTCGTGCAAGACAGCGGCCCGGGCATTCCACCCGAAATCCTGCCGCACATTTTCGAGCCGTTCTTCACGACCAAGAATCAGGGCTCCCAGCGCGGCACCGGGCTCGGCTTGTCCATGCTCTACGCGATGGCCCGCGACGACGGCATCGGTGTGGGCGTGGTCACCCAACCCGGCCGGGGCGCCCTCTTCCGGCTCCTCCTGGCCCAGGCACCCGCCGATTCGGCAAACGCAGCGGAAAACCCCGGGCGTGACTTGCCCGTCGCTTCCATCCCTTGAATCCTCCAACGTTGACTCTCATGGCTGACCTCCCCACCGCAGCTATTCTGATCGTCGAGGATGAACCGGCCCAACTGCGCCTCTACACTCAAGCGTTGGCCGGCTACCGGCTGACCTGTGTGAGTACCGCCACCGCCGCGCTCGAACTCATCGCCCAGCAAACGCCCGACCTCATCCTGCTCGACCACGTCCTCGCCCAGGGCGAACTCGGTCTGGAAGCCCTGCCCCGACTCAAAGCCGCTGCCGCCCACGTGCCGGTCATTGTCATTTCGGGCACGCTCGGCGTGACCGATCAACTCCGCGCCCTCTCCGGTCCCGACTCGGCCCACTACGTCCTGGAGAAACCGGTCGGCCTGGCCGACCTGCGCGCGACCGTGCAACGCGCCCTGGACGAATGCGGTTTCGGCGAGATGGTCCGCAGCCTCCAGTCGCTCGAGCGCGCCGAACTCATCAACACCGGAGAACGGGAGCGCATCTACACCGAACGCCTGGCTCGTCAGCATGATCTCCTCAAACGCCTGCGTCGCACGACGGAGAAGCCGAATCTCACCCAACTCGCGACCGATTACCGCGTCGATCGCCGGACCATCCGCCGCGATCTTCACGATCTGGTCCAGCGCGGCCAACTGCCGGCCCTGGTGATCGAAGGCGAGCCGGAGTGATTGGCACAGCCGTTCCGAGGGTTCTCTTGCTGGTTTCCGCACGGGTCCCGGCGAGTTGAACTCGCCGGTTTCCTCGACCGGACCACGCGGGCCGCCTTTGGACCGCGACCGGTCCCCGGTCGCAGCGCCCAGGCCCGCCGGACGGGACCAGAACTTCCCCCGCGCCAGTCTCGATGGCCCGCGCGCTGCGCGCCGGGACCTCGCGCGGTCCGAGTTTGAGGGCATACCCCTCCAAAACGGCCTCCCTGGTGCCGTTCGATCGAAAGGTGCCCCGATAGGGTCGTCAGGCTCGACATGCCACCCAAAGTGGCAAGGAAGACAAAATGAGAACTGCTGCTCTGACCGCTGAAAGACGGGCGCCACTCGCCCGCCCCCGGGCGCGACTTGCCCGTCGGGGGGCGCCGCGACTGGAGTTAGGAATCTCGCATCGGCAGCGAACCGCAACCTCCAGACCACGGCATGATGCAACGCGAGAAATCGACGAAATGGTGTCGGACCCTGGCCCTGGCGATCGGCCTGGGCTTGACCGGGGAGACCCAGGCCGGCGGCGGCCTGAATGGTGACTTTACCACCGTCAGCTACCTGAACCCCGGCTCCGAAGAATTCCTCTACTTCACCCCCGCCGATCCCACCCGGCTCCAGGTGAAGGCCAACGTCAGCACGGTGTTCACCGTCACCACCCCCGGCGCCATCGGCCAATACCGTCATGTGGTGCGAATGCTCGATACGTCCGGTCAGCAGGTGATGATCCGGACCGAGGACGGCACCTCCACACCCCAACTGGCCTTGCCGGCCTTCACGGTGAGTGCCGCGGGGACGCCCACGCGGCCGCTGGCCTTGACCCTGGCCGACGCACCGCTGCCTGGCGCGACCCGGTTGAACCCTTACACCAGCTATCGGATCGAGGTGACGCTGCAATACTTCTCGGCCGGCGCGTGGGTCAACGAAGGTCCGCTTGGCCACTCGCCTGGCCGCCGCTTCTTTCATTTCCCCAACCGGGTCAGCGGGGATCCTGCTCGGAATGTCATCACGGAAATTATTTCAGCCCGCTGGATTCGCACCTACGGCATCGACACCTCGGTCGAGACGGAGCGCGGCCTGGAGGCGGAGGTGAGCTACCTGGTGTTTCGTTACGACGACTTTGAATCGCCCCCGGCGCTGGCCGACGTGCCGATGAGTTTAACGGTCGGCGTGCGGGCCGGCAGTTCGGGCATCGTCACCCCCACGGAAACGGAGGACGTGCCCTTCGCCGTGCCGACGACGAGCTATCGGATGGCCGGCGGGCCGGCGCCATGGCGCAGCGCCCTCTTCACCCGGCGAATCCGGTTTGGCCCGAACGCGCCCCTGCCATCCGCCACGGAAAGCGCCTTCTGGGCGGCGATCACCCTCTTGCACCAGGAAGACTCGACCTCACCCTGGACCTCCGGCAACCCCAAGGACACCGACGCTGCCCCGGTCCTGCATTTCAACGGTCGCCTGGCCTGGGGCAACGTGATCACCACGATCACCGACATCGCCAACGACCCGACAGCCTCGTTCACGCGGGAACCGGGAGCCGTGATCATGACGCTCAAGCTGAGCGGATTGGCGATTCCGGAAGCTTCGATTCCGTCGGTGCCGGTGGATGCGGAAGTGCGGGTGAGCCTCGCCGATTCCGGCGATGCGCAGGTGCTGGACGGCCATGCCTCGCTCGTGCTGCCCCCGACGGTGCGCGAGCGCCACGGTCTTCGTTATCGCCTGGGCAATCCGGTCCAATTGGGGCCGGAGGGCGCCGAGGCGGACGTGACTCTGCTCCTGCCGGCGGGCATGGGCGTGGGAAGGCCTGGGGAAGCGCTGCGCGCGACGCTGACGGCGCGTCTGCGGTCTTTCAACGTGCGGCTGGAACCGACGGGCACGAACGACTTCCCGCTGGCCCTGACAGACCAGGTCGTGCTCGACACGCGCCCGCTCTACTTCCAGGCCCCCAGCTTGAGCTGGAGAGTCGAGGTGGGCGATTTGGTTTTTGTGCCATCGGCGGTCGATTACGTCCGGCGCGAAGCTTTGGCCACCCTGGCCACGTTCACGGACCTCCCGCTGGAACAGGTCATCAAACCCTCCAACGAGCGCTACTACGAATTCGTGTCGGGCCTGGCCGGGACCGCCGTGGTCCGGATCACTCCGGAAGGTCGCACCGGTCTAACCGCGCGGATGGCCATCGCGGCGGGCCAGTTCATTCCTCACTTCCCGCTCGGGGTCACGACGGCTTGGACCTCTGGCGATCTGATCCTCACCGACGATCTGCCGGCGATCCCGACCAGCGGTCTGTTTCCGGCCGGCGCGATGATGGTGGAGTATGAGCAAGGCTGTCCCGACGGCCCTTGCGCGGGACAAACGGCGGGGCTCGAGTTCGAGACGGCGAAGCTGTTCTTCACCCCTGACAGCGGCCTGGTCGCCGACGGGTCGGCGCCGGGGGCTTCTGGCAACAGCCTGGCCTGGGGGCACAACCCCGGTCGCAACGTGTTCGCGCACGGGGTGGGCCCGTTTTACCAAGCCGGCTATGCCATGGCGGGGCACGTTCTGTTGGGAGGGGCGATTCCCACCGCCGAGATCGCGCAAGGCCCGACAGCCCTTTTGCAGGCGGGGGCGGTGTTCAATGGCGTGGGCGGAGAAACGACGATCCGCATGATTCGCCCGGGCAGCGCTGCTTACGCGCGCGGTTTGGGGCATTACCCGGGCCTGAATCTGCGGCGCGCGGTGGAAGCGGACCCGGCCGGCGTGCGGGGGCGTGCCCGCTTGGGGGATGCGGCCGCGCCAGCGGAGTTTGAAACCTCAGCGCGCGTGCAATACTACGCGCGGCGTTCGGGCGTGAGCGGGCTGCACGAGGCGGCGGAGGGCGGATTTCCTCCGGGAGCGCTCCAAATCTACGGATATCCGTTCGAGTTCGCGTCGTTCGCCCTGAGTTTCCTTTCGAATCAGAACGAGGATTCGGCCACGCGCTGCCGGGTTCGGGTGCCGTTCCCGGTGGATGAGACGCTGCACCTGGACGAGCTGACGTTCACCTGCGTCGGGGCGCCGCGGGGCGCAGGGATTGCGGCTGGGCGGGACGCGTTACGCTTCGTCTACTGGCTGGCCGAGGTGGACGCGCGTGGAGTCGAGTTCGCGCCGCAGAACCCGGCGGACGCTACCTGCGACGCGGCCGAGAAGCGCTTCCTGGGCCTGGGCTCGGTGGTGCACGTCTCCGGGGTCCAGACCACCCTCGCCGGCACCCTCTACCTGTCGCCGTTCGGTTTCATCATCACGCCGGCAGACGCGGAACGCCCGGCCGGCCGGTCGCTCTATTTGGGGGCTGGGGCCGTGGTGACGGTGGCGGGGGCAATGGATGCGGCCAGCCCTCCAGTTCCGACCGAGTTCTACTCGATGGTGCTGGCGAAGGCCTACTTCAACGACTCCAGGGCGGATAGCGGTGTGGGCTGGCTGAACCTGTTTGGCCACGTGCGCCTGCCGTTCTACGGTTCGACGGCAGCACATCTGACGGCGGGAGCGACAAAGAACCTGGCGGATCCATACTACTTCAACGGCGGCTGGAGCGAAGGCGGGTTGGCGGCTGCGGATCCGGCGGGGGATCCAGCCCACCGCGGTAAACCGGGCGGGGGCATGACTTGGCGCGACTATCGCGAAGGAATCGATTACCCGGTCGAGGCGCGCGGCGAGTTCCTTGACGTCATTAACCTGAGCTTCCCGCTGCTCTGGCATGCTGCGTTGCGCGAGTTCAGCGGCGCGGATCCCATCGCCAGCAGCATCCTGGTTGTCCATACCCAACGCGAGTTGCACCGGTTGTCCGCCGAGGACATTCAAATCCAGTTCGGTGCCGAGAAGAATCTCCCTCGCCTCCTGCCGACCCTGCGGACGATCGGGTTGGTGGACACGAGCGGGGGTGTGGCGAGCCTTGGGGCGAAGATTGCCGAGGCCTTGGCCGAACCTGCGTTGGCGGATTTTGAGCAAGGGCTCGCGTCGTTGCGCACGGTAGCCGGCGAGCAATTGCAGACGCAATGGCGGCAGATGGCCGGCCAGATGGTGGCTCGCATCGCCCCCGAGCTGCGCAACGCCCTCCGGGCCGCCTGCCCGGAGGGTGGAAGTTGCGACGAAGCGGCGCTGGCGGCGACGGCTCGCGCGATGACCGACCGGTTGCGCCTGGACGAACGGACGCTGTTGCTGGGCGAAGAGGTGCTCGAACTGGGGCTGCGTCCGCAATTGACTCGCAATCTCACCCAAGCGGCCGAAACGCTGGAATACTTGTTCGACGAGGAACACGGGGTCTTCAGCGGCGGCGTGGGCGGTGGCAGCCTGCGCTCGGCCAAGGTCATCCGGGCGCTGCTCGTCGCCGCCTTCGAGGATGACGTGGAGCCCTGGATCATCGAGCTGATCGGAGCGATGGGCCACCCGCTCCTCGACCAGATCCTGGCTCCCCTCCAAGGAGATCTCAGCCGCATGGCTTCGGTCCTGGCCCGCCTGGCGCAGCGTGCCCGCCAGATCCGGGATCGTTACGCGTCCGACGATGGGGACCTCTACCTCGAGTTGCGCGCTCTCTTCGGCGATCCCCTGGTGGTGGCCGAACTCAACGGCATCCTCGAGCGACTGGCCTCTGATCTCGCCGAGCGAGCGGCCCGGCCGCGCTGGGTCAGCGAGCACGTCGGAGAAGCCGGGGACGAACTCGAGCGTCAGCTCTCGGCCGACCTAGCCAACCTGCTGGTCACCTCGGACTTCTTCCGCCGTCTCGATCGGATCTTGAGTTACCACTTGCGCGGCTTTGAGGAAGCCGCCGTGGCTGGCCTGGGGGACGGACTGGGCCTGGTTCAGCGCATGATCCGGACGGCGGCCCGCGAGCTCCTCCGGCTGGGCGATGAGATTGCCTCCAACATCCTGTCGGAGCCGTGGCAGAAGCGCCTGATCTTTGCCAAGGCCGAGGGTTACGCCTGGTTCAGCGGCGACGAGGTGCGCAAGCTCCGGATCACGGGCGAAGGCGGCGTGGATTTCGGGGAGGAATACAAGTTCAAGACGGGCGTGAAATTCGAAGTGAGCGCACTGGATTCCGAAGGCGAGGTGTCTTGCGGCACGGGCGGAGCCGTTAAGGCGACCGAGTGTCTGCTGGAATTCTCCGTGGCCACCAGCGCCAGCGCCGAGGTGGCGGCTCCGTTCGATCCACGTTACGACAATATCCTGACGCACCCTGAACCGGAGGTCCAGACCACCTCCGAGTCTTTCGCCGTCTACCTGAAGGCCAGCCTGGACGGGAGCGACACCATTAGCGGCTTCGGCGGAGGGTTCAACTGGCCGGCCAACCGCAAGTTCGGCTCCGTGCTCGTCAAGCGGGTGGCCGGCGCGGCCATGTTTGGCGCCGCCGAGAACTACCTCGCCGGCGCCTTGGAGGCGCACTTCGGCGACGAGGGCGGAGTGGATCTCCAGGGTGGTTTGTTCCTGGGCCGAACGTGTTCTCGCACCCCGCTCGTCGCCATCAGCCCGCGGGTCGGCCGCTTGCTCGGCCCTGGCGAGCGACCCTTCACGGGATTCTACGTCTACGGCGAAGGCTGGGTGCCGGTGCTTTCGGCCTCCTGCCTGCTCAATGTCTCGCTCGGCGCAGGGGTGGGTGTTCTGGCCGACTTCGAATCCAGCCGCTACGGCGGGACGATCCTCGGCGGAGTGAAGGGCCGGGTCCTCTGCGTAATGTCCGCCCAGGGCGAGCTCGAACTGAGCGGCGTGGGGAGCGAGGAGGGACTCGTGCTGGACGGCGCCCTCCGCTGCCGGCTCGAACTCGGCGCCTGCCCCTTTTGCGTGGCCTTCTCGAAGGAATTCGGACTGACCTACCGATCCGCACCCGACACTTGGGAGACGCGCTGATGAACACCCTGCCCATGAACCGACCGTTCGGAAATTCAAAGCTCAAAGTTCAAAGCTCAAGGCGTCGTCCCCGTCCCTCGTCCTCGTCCTCGAGCCCCGGTTTATGGTCCCGATGCGCGTTCACTCGAACGTGGAAAGCCAACGGTTGGCTGCCCATCCTGGCCCTGCTCGGCGTTCTCTTTGTCTCCAGCTTCGAGCCTGCGCTGCACGCCCAAACGGCTACTACCGCCGGCACCTCGCTTCGCAGCGCCGACGGTCGCACCTGGGCTTACCTGACCTGGAACTCGGATCAACCCGAGTTCCTGCAACGCGCCGTCATCGCCGTCTTTCGCAAGGACGGAACGGCCGACACGGCCGGCGATTACCGGTTGGTCTCCGTTTTGAAGCGCGATCCTGAGACCGCCGTCATCCGGGCCGCGCTGCAACGGGCGCAACAGATCGGCGAGAACCTGGTCATGGTGGGCGACTTGGTCCAAAGCGCCTTCGCCGAGTTGGTCCCGGCTCCCACCCTCCCGCTCGAAGAGAAACTCCAGGTCATCTTCGCCACCGCCCAAGCCCGGCCGGATACCGATCGCTTGCTCCAATTCCTAACCCGTACCCAACCGGCCTTCGCCCTCGCCGCCGGCCAGGCTTTTGCCAGTGAAATCCCGTCCGGCGCCCCCACGACTTTCGAGTTGCGCGTGTGCGACCGCATCCCCGCCGAGGCCGGTCTCGAATGCACGACGGTCATGGGGCGTGTCACCGTCACCGGCGGCTCCTTCGCGCCGTTGCCGGCGCCGGGGATTCCCACCGACGTGAGTTGGCGCGGGCCGCGTGGCGATTTGAATGTGCGCCTGCTCTGGGCCACGCCCGATCCGCTGCGCGCCGAGGTCATGCTCCAGAGCGGCTTCCAGGTTTATCGAGTGACCCCAGCCCATTACGCGGCCCACTTCGCCGCCCGCGCGCCCGAGCCCGGTGAACTGGCGCGCTTAAGCCAAACCGAACCGACCGCCGTCGGCCTGGTCAACCTGCAACCGGTGTATCCGAATGAACGATTCAACGACACCGAAGTGCAGGCCTTCCGCCTCCGCCGGCAAGCCGAGGACGGCACCACCGATCATCCGGATCTGAACCCGATTCCCTTTTTCACCGTGGATGACAACCACCGGTTCGAACCGGGCGGACGTCCCTTCCAGGACGGCGACTCATTCTACTACTACGTGGTGGCGCGCGATTTCCTCGGCCGCGAGGGCCTGCCTTCCCTCCCTGCCCTCATCACGATCTGCGGGCGACGCGCCCCGGTCATTCCCAAGGAGGTCACCGTCGAAATCGCCTCGCTCTTCAATCCCGCCGCGCCGGGCCCGGAGAAGCGCGACCAATTCTTCAACGTCCGATGGGCGCGCAACCCCACGAACCAAGAAGCCGTGCCGACCGATGCCTACTGGGTTTACCGTTGGAATTCGCCGGAGGAAGTGGTGACGCCGCCCGTCGCCGGCGCCCCGCCGAAGCTGCCGTTCAAGACAATTTCCGCCGGCGATCGGCGCAACTTGTTCTATGAAGCGGCCGATGATGGCGCGGGACGTCCCCTGCTGCCGGATGCCGATCAGAAGACCTATTGGTACACCGTTCGGGCGGTCCGCCACGCGCCGTGCAACGACGATCTTGTCTCCGGCCATAGCCCACCCGTGCCCGGCGTGTTGCGCGGATGGGAAGGACCGGGGCGGGCCGATGGCGAACTCACCGTGCTTTGCCACGAGCCGCGGGCGGAATTTGTGTCGTGGACTCCGCAAACCGTCGCCGTCCCGCCGCCGGGCATCCACGAACTCGAACTGGTTTGCCACCGCGAGGCCGGCGACCGTTCCACGGTTTGGGCGGAGTATTATCTCGCCACCCAGGACCAACCCGACCCGACCGGCGCCGGGTTGGGCGGCGATCGCTACCTCGGCCGCGTCTGGTTCGAGCGGGAGTCGCTAACGGCGACGCTCATGGCCCGGATTCCCCGCACGGTGGCGACTTCCGTCCGCATTCGGTGTCGGGTGGGCAGCGATCAGGGCACGGTTTCGCCCCCGGCCGACGGCGTGCTCACGCCGCTCGATGGCAAGTGGCCCAAGGCGCAAGTCGTGTTTCGCAGCGTGCCCGTTCCCGCCGTGCGCGCCGTGCTCGGCACCTGCGGCAGCGGACGTCACCTCACGCGCCATCCCGAAACTGGCCGGCTTGAACCGATCGGCGTGACCGTGCGTTACACCGACACCACCCGCGAACACCGCATCTATTTGTCGATCGACAACGGACCCCTGGAGTTGGTGGCGCGCGGATCAGGGCCTCACTCGGCCGTCATCCAGGAGACGATCGAGAGCATCCCCGGCAATGCCGCCACTTTGTGTTTCTATGTCCAGAACCTCGACAGTCAGGGACTGGCCGGGCCGATGACGTTCCTGGGTTGCGTGATAGCGGAGGGGCAACAGGAAATGCCGGTGCCCCTTTTGGCCCAACCGACGCCCGCCACCACTCCCGACGGCCGGTTCACCGTGGCTTCGCTGAAGTGGTTTTGTCCGCCGTTCGCGGTGGAGCGATTTCGCGTCCTGGTTCACACCGAAGATCCCGCCCTGTTGCCCGCCCGGCTCTCGACCGGGCTTTACGAGTCGCCCTCGACGCGCCTCGAACGTGTCGGGGGTAAGACGTATCGCGTTTACGAGACCGGCCGGGTGGGCGGGAACTTCGGGACGGCCGGCGACCCGAACTTCACCCTCGCGATCGAAGTCCAGCCGTCGACGAAATACGAGTTCCTGGTCCAGGCAGCCAGCAGACCGGACGACTTTGGGAACGTGGAACTCGGTGGGTTCAGCCGACCGGCTGAATTTCAGTGGTCGCTGCCAATCGCGGCGGGCGATGACGCGGTGGTCTGGCCGGCGCGCGGGTTGGATTTGGCCCAAACGTATGTTGCGGGGAGCCCGGTCCCCACCGTCCGGCCGCCTCCGGGCGATGCGCTCTACACCCCGGCGGCGTGGACCGATCCTGGTTCCAGCCAACTGCACCTCGGCGTGCTGATCGGCACCACGCCCGGCACACCGTTGACCGATCCCCAGAGCGGGGCCGCCACGCTGGAAGGCGTGGTCGATCCACGCGACATCGTCGGCCTGGTGGAGGAAGCCGATCCTACGCTGCGGGCGCCCGTGCTGCCTTGCGTGCTCTATCGGTACCAGATCGTCAACGAGGCCTTTCCCCAGGTTTCTGGCGATGTGATCCAGGTTTCGCCGCTCCTGCGCGCCATCGCGCATCGCTTGGTGACGACTCCGGACGTGCAACGAACGGCCCTGGTGGATCCGTTCATCGATGTCCGGGCGGACCTGGGCGCCAGCGGCGCCGTGGTTCGGCTTTATCTCAAGGACACTCAACCCGCGGTGCAAGGCGCGACCTACCGCTACGTGCTCGTCCGGTTCACGGACTTGGGCGAAATCGCCGGAATCACGCACACGTCGCCCGTCACCATTCCCTGAGGGCCAACCTATGATCTGGAAAGGCAGAAGGCAGAAGGCAGAAGGCAGAATCCTCGCTCCTGCTCCTAATCGTAATCGTAATCGCGTCCCCTCCAGGTTCAGAGGTTCTACGCGCCAAGTCTTGCCTGGGAGGATTTTCCCCACCGACCCGACCGGTCGCGGCCCGCGCGGTGGTAGCGGCATCTCGGCAGAGTGCCGCCATTTAGCTCCTTTGGGTTCCTGGCCTGGCGCTCGACGTGAACCAACCCCGGTCTGGCGGAAACCGCGGGGAAAGCGAGCGGCTCTTGGCCAAGAGCCGCCACCCCTCCCGGTGGCGGCAGCACGTGCTGCCTGCTGGTTCACCCCATCCTCGCGATTGGCCCGTCGCGAAATGTGGCTGGCCCTTCTGCTGTTGCTGAAGCTGATGTTCTTCCCGGTCCAAGCCCAGGGCTTTGACGCGGGCGCGGAACTTTGGCTTCCCGGCGATTTCGACGGCGATGGGCTGCGCGATGTGGCGGTGGTGAATCGAGAAAGCGGTTTGATTCGATTGGGTCGCGGTCAAGCCGGGGGCGACCTGGCCTGGAGCCCGGCCTCGGCCAGCGGCCTGGCCGGCATCACGGGCATCGCGGCCGACCGCTTCGAGGACCCTGCCCGCGATGGGTTGGTGTTGGTTTCACCCGAGGCGGACCGGGTGGTCCGGTGGTCCTTCAACGCCGTCGCCCCGACCAGTCCGAGCCTCACGTTCATCCCGATCGACGGCCTAGGACCGGTCCTGGTCGCTCCCGGGGCTTCGGCCGCCAGCGCTGGCGGACGTCCGCAACTCGCGGTGGTTAGCGCGCTCAACGCCGGGCCGGCCGTGAATCGCTTGCACCTCCTTCGCCATCGCGCGGGAGCGTTTCAGCCGGACGCGCAGGAAGCGTTCGGCGCGGGCGTGGGCTTTCTCGGCCGGGCCGACCTGGGCGCAACCATCGGCGCGCGCAACTTCGTCTTGCGCGACGGGGCCGGTGGACTGCGGCTTGAAGTTCATGACTTCGGCGGACCGAACCGGGGTGTTCTCGCGACAGCCGTGGTGCACGGGGTGACCTCACAGGCTCGCGCGTTGGCCTTGCCGGTTTCCGAAGGGACAGCCGACCTCCTCGTGTTCGAAGCGGGTCGAGCCGAGGTGCGTTGGCTGCGCCTCTCGGTGGCGGGCGACGGCACCGCCGCGCTGGCTGCGCCCGTGACGTTGGGCTTGGCGGCCGGGCTGGAAGAGGTGCTCCCGCTCGAAGCCGGCCCGACCTGGAAGGTGGCGGTGCGCGAGCAGGGTGGACAGCGCGTCGCAGTGTATCGCTTCAACCCCACCGCACCCGCAGGACCCCGCCTGGAACGGCAAGGCGACTTTACCATGGCGCCGTCCGATTCCGTGCTGGGGGTTGTGCCGGGTTCCGGCGGAGAGCTGTTGGTGCTGGCCGGCGATGGGAGCAACGGACGGGTTGCCCGTTCCATTCGCCTGGCGCCCGACGGCGGGGGCTATGTCGAACTAAGCCGACAATCCTTGCCGCCCATCACGCCGTGGATGCTGGGAGCGAACCTACTGCTCTTGCCTGACGCTCCTTTCATCCGCGAAGATTGGCTCCCGGTCGCCCGGCTCCGGGCCGGGGACTGGACCCGCTCGGTCAACGTCGTCCCTTTCCCCGGCACCGGCCACGCGATGGCGGAGAGCTTCGGCGGTGCGGCCGCGGGCTTGTCCAGTCCGGTTTCCTGGGATTTCGCCATGCCGACCGGGGCCATGGCAGGGCTAGTCAGTCAATACCGCCCCAACGTCAGCGTGTTCTCCTGGGCGCCCGTGAGCGAAGACCCGATGCCCTCGGTCGTGCCAACGCCGGCGGCGGGGTTTTGCGACGCGGGCACCGTGGTGCGGTTGGCGACTTCGCCCAACGCGCTCACGGCGTTCGGGGATGTTTGGTATCGCCTCGATCAGGGGGAATGGCGGGCCTACGGCGGCAGCATCGGCCCGCTGAGCCGAAACGTCGTCCTCGATTTCCAGTGGCGCCGAAACCGCGACGGCGCGCGCGGACCGATCGGGCGCGCGACCTTTTCGATCCGGCCGAGCGGCTCCGAGCCGGATTGCGACCGGGACGGCGTGCCGGACCTGGTGGAACTGGCTCGCGGCCTGGATCCTTGCGCAAGTGGTCCCGACGGGGACGGGGACGGTTTCAGTGACTTGGCGGAGGTGGTGCACGGGACCGATCCGAACAACCGCGACATCAAACCTCCCGACACGTTCGCGCAGCCCGACCTCGAGCGCAGCGTTCAAGTCATCCTGACGCCGCAATCGCTCACCGGCGCCGCGGACTCCCCGCCGCTGCTGGCGCCCAGTCTGGCGCTGGATCCGGCTTCCTCCACGCCCTCGCCACCCACCCGGCTTTGGTTGCGCGATCCGTTTGGCCAAAGCGCGGCGAGTGTTGTTCCCACCCGCTTCGCCGCGGATCCGAACGCCGGGAACTTGCCCTACGCGGAAACACGCCTGCTGCCGGCGCCCCCGGACCTGCCCCCGGCCGGAGCTTTCACGGCCCGCGACGCCAGTTTCGCGCCTGGGTTCCTGATCGCGATCACCGGAGATCCCTTCGCAATCCGTCTACCCGACGGCTCCACCCGCCCGAACGCCGGCCGCGAGCTGATCGGCTTCGTCCCGCCGCCGAGCACCGTCCCCGACCGCTTGGGTTTCATCCGAGGCGCGGGTTCCGACGCCGAGGAAGCGGCGCGTTGGGTGACTGAAGCCCGGGCCTTTTACGCCGCTCGACCTTCGCCCGTCGAGGTCACGCCGGTGGACTACCTGACTTCGATGGAGGTTCTGCTGGTTGAGTACACGGTTGGTCAATTGCTCTTCCAGCGAGGGAACGTCGCGGCGCCGCGGGTGACGCTGACACCTTTCCGGGCGGGTGAGAACCTGGCCCGACCGGATCGCGTTCCGGTCCCGGCGCAGGCGTTTCTCCCATTCCACGACGACTTGCTGCGCGCGCTGCAGGAGCGCACCGACGGTGGATTGCCCGCCTATTCGTTGGCCGAGATGCGGCTGTTCATTCGGAACGCCCTGCGCGACGCCGGGGCTTCCGGCTCGACTCTCCGCAGCGTCGCCGCGGAGTTCTACCGAATCGCAGCGCTGCCGCCCACGCCCGCGGCTTCCCTTCCGACCTCCCCCATCGATTCCATCCGCTCCTTCCTGCACGGAGGCAACCTTCATCAGGCGATCATGACCGGGCCACATTGGAGTCTTCCGGCCGCGCAGGTGGAGGCCGCTCGGGCCGCGGTGGTCGAACTGCCGGCCCGGGTGCCGGCGCGGGTGGAGCGAGAATGGATCGCGCTCGTTCGCGGCAATCTTGCCCCCGGTGAATGCGCCCCACTCTTCGAGGAAGGCACGAGCCAGGCTCTTGCGCTGGTCGATGGCCGGGGGCGGCCCTATCCGCTCGAGTTCGGATTCGAGGTCCCACTGGAAACGCGCGTGCGCGTGCGCGGCTACGCTTTCACCGGTGGGACGGTCGCTTGCCCGGGTTTGGCCATCGAGCCCACGCGCCTGGAACTCCTGACCTTGCCCGCGGAAAACGTCCCCGACCGCAACGGCAACGGGGTGGCCGACGGCCTGGAGCGTTATTACCTCGGCGCACTCATCAGCGATCCCGACGCCGACCGCGACGGCGACGGCGTGCCGGATCTGGAGGAGTTGCGTCGGGGCACCGATCCGGGCGAAGCGCCGGCGACGCCTCCGTTCCGCGCTTTCGGTCTCCAGGTTGCGGCACTCGGCCAAGCTCGGCCGACCCTGAACGGCACCGGTCAACTTGTCTTAAGCGACGTGACCACCTCAGGCCAGGACGGCGTGCGGTTTCAGACCGGCGAGACGGAGGGCATTCGCCTGGATTTCGATCGGTTGCTCGAAACCACGTCGCTGCCGGCTGGGGCGGAGCTCAAAGTCACCGTGCTCGGACCCGAGGGAACGCCGATGGCGGTCCTGAGGTTTGCTCGGAATATCTGGAATCAGATCGAGACCATCCCGGATTTCGAGGGCGTCGGCTCGGGCACTTACCGGTTGCGCCTCTACCGATTTGGCCAGCGCGAGTACGACCTTCCCGGTCGGGTCGCACAGCCCCTGGGCGAATGGCCGATCTCCAACGCGCTGTGGCACGATGCCTTCCCGCAAGCCCTCCGCGTGTCCCTCCGCCCAGGGCAGGGCCTAACCTTCGAGTATGACCTCGGCCCAGGCCGATCCACCGTGGTCTACGAAGGCGGGTTCAGTCAGTTTTCTCAACCCGACCGGGTCGAGATGTTCCCTGACGAGGTGGGAGCCCAAGTTCCAACCTTCCTGACCGGGCTCGAACTCCAAGTCACCGCCGGCGCGGAAACAGCCATCACCGGGGTCGCCATCACTCGTTTCGGCGTCGAGACGCGCGGGGCCTACGGCTCCGGCCTCGTCGGCTCCGGCCGCGACCTGCTCGCCGTCCGCACGCAACCGGAACCCCCAACGTTGCCTGCGCCGCCTTCCGCGGACGCGCCTCCAACCTGGGATCTCAGTAATCCGCTTGGTCGCTTCGGAGATTGGAACCCCGGAAACCCGGCGCGTTTCCAAGGTGCCGACCGCGCCGAGCCGGTGTTGTGTTATCTGGACCTGACCGGAAGCGCGACCTCGCCGTTCCTGGCCAGAGTCTATCGCCCCGGCAAGTCGAGCGTGCGCTGGCAGTGGGACGTCCCGGAGCTCGCCGATGGCACCTTCGTCAAGGCCGAGGTGGGAGGCCCGCTCGACCACACGCCGGGGCAACCCACCGTCACATTCGGCGCGATTTCGATCATTCGCGTGGGTGGCCAATTCGTCCTCGGCATCGAGCCATCGGCTTCGTCGCTTCGGCTGCAACCCGGTCTTGCCTTGGAATCAGCGCCTGATGACTGCGAACTGATCGCGCGCCTGCCCGACGGTTCGCTGCGCACGGTGCGCGGACGGCCCGCCGCGTTGAAAGTGAGTCTTGCCGCCGTCGGCGCCGCGATTCCGTCCTTCGCGGTCGCCCGAGTCGAAGCGGATGGGGACTTGTCGATGGGCTTCGAACGGCCGGAAGGCGCGGTTCCCTGGTCGGTGTCATGGCCCGAGGGCGCGAGCGTCGCGGTCACGGCCCTGCATTGGAAACTCAAGTTAGCCCGGCCGCTGACCGCAGGCAGCCTGCGCGGCCTCATCTTATCCGGGAACCTGGCCGCACCCGTTCGCCTGACCAGCTTGGATACGAGCACGGCCAACCCGGCCCCTGGATTGACCTTCGGCGGACATCCGGTCCTGCCGCTGGGCCACGCGCGCCTGCGTTTGGATGCGTTCGGGAGCTTGGTGCTGAACGGCCTCTCGCCGAGCGGCCAGGATGGATTCCGGTTGTACCATGAAGCGGGCTTGCCGATCCAGCTCGACTTCGGTCCGCCTAACCTCGGCCTGGGGCTTTCCCCCATCACCGGCACTACGGTCCAACTGGCTGCCATCGATCCGAGCGGCGACGGCACGCCGGAGTCCGTGCTGGATGGTTCCACCTGCGCTTCCTCCTTCCTGCCGTTTGCCGTGAGGTTCCCGCGCCTGGGCGCGGTCACGTGCACGCTTCGTCTCTCGCTCGGCGGGACGGACTGGATCACCCTGCCCGGCCAACCGGCCACGGCCGCGGGCGGCTGTTTCCTGTTCTTTCCCCAAGAGCCGAACGGGCCCAGCCATGTCAGCGCCCGGGCCGAAGGCGGGCAGTTCGCGTGGACGATGGCGTGGAATCATCCGCTCTACCTCTACGTGCTCGGAGGCAGCAGTTACCGCATTGATCGATTGGAAGTCGTCTCCGAAGGCGCCCTCCGCGCGCCCGCGGCGACTGTTCTCGAGCTGCGCGCCAGCCATCTGGGCTCCTGGACCTTGCCGACGTTCGCTAGCCCGCCCGGGAGCGGATCGCCGGACCTCAGTTTCCGTCTCGAGGCTGGACGTTTGAAAATCGAATGGGACCCAGGCGCCTCCGGTTCAGCCCGGCTGCGCATGGGACCCAGCGTGACCGGTCCCTGGGCGGATCTGGGTTTGGGCGAGGATCGGCCCGGTGGGCGGCGCGGCTTCGATCTCGAAACCTCAGGCCGCGAGGGCTATGTTTGGTTGCAGACGCCGAACGCCGATCCCAACCGCGCATCCTTACCCTTCACTCACGCGCAACCGCGGACGGTGGAGAACCCCTGGCGGGTGGGGGACCTCGAGTTCACCGCACTTGAGCCGGACGGCACCCACGCCCCGGAAGCGCGGATCAGTCTCTACCGGGACGACCTGACCATGGGCTACGAGGTGAAGCACCAGGTCGAACTCAAGTTGGCGCAGCCGCGGCCCCACGTCGAAATCGACTTCATCTCGGGATCCGGAATGATCGAGTTTCAGGCTTACGACGACCTCGGCGCGGCCTTGCCTCCTTACCAGTTGTTCAGGCCGACTTCGAACTACGGCGAGGCGGTGACCTTCACGGGCGCGTCCCGACCGCTGGCGCGCGTGGTCATCACCACGTCGGGTGGACTCACCCGCATCATGAGGATTCGCGCCGGCCCCCAGCCGTTGCCCTGGGGCCGCGATGTCGCCGAACTGGCCGTGCGGCCGCTCCGCCCGTTTCAACCCGTGGGTGACACGTTGTGGACCTTCCTGGACGCGGCGGGGACCGGGCTGATGCCCGTGCTTCGGGCGGAAGCCGGCGAGACAGGTTTCGAATTGGCCCGCACCACGCAAATCGCCTTCGCCACGGACCATCGGGCCGCGGAATTGCGGTTGGTTGTGGGCGAAGGAGGCGCCACGGTGGCCGTCGATGCCTACGCGGTTGGCCTGGGAGGGTTTGCCAGCCTACCGGACACCGCCTACCCGGCCGGCGTTCACCTCCTGAAGGTCGATGACTTCTGCAGCCCGATCGATTGCGGGGCGACGCTCCGGTATGTGCGCCTCCGGCTCTCGGCCGGCCGGGCCATCGTGAGCCGGGTAGGCACGCAGTTCTTCGAGGAATAGGCCCGAAATCCGCGTTTCCATCGTGAATGGCTCCCCTTCCGCGAGGATTCGAGTTCGGAATGGTCTCGGGCGGGACCGGGGGGGCATGGCGCCACTTGTCCACCACCGCCCAGAGGTTGACCGGCGTGATGGACCTTCCGAACTTGAGCGCGCGCACGCTGCCATCGGCGAACCCGTAGTTGGAGCTGCCGGCCCGGGAGTTCTTGCCGCCACCGTGCCGACCATGTTCCAGCTCTTCCATATCGTTGCCCTTCACCCCCTAAAGGGGTCAGTGCATGCGTATTGTCTGATGCCCAACCATTTTCATCTGGTGGTCGAGGCGCCCCAGCCGACGTTGGTGGCCGGGATGAAGTGATTTCTGGGCACCTTCACCGGCAGGTTCAACCGACGGCACAAGCTGTTCGGGCATTTGTTCAGTGGCCGGTACAAGTCGCTGATCGTGGATGGCTCGGGCATCGGTTATCTGCGCACGGTCTGCGAGTATGTGCATCTGAATCCGGCGCGGGCGAAGCTACTGCGGCCGGAGCAGGCGTTGCGGGACTATCGGTGGAGCAGTTGGTCGAGAGCATCCGTTAAGGCTTCAGGAGCCTGGAGCCAATCCCGGTATTCGAGGCTATTCTCCAAGGCAGGAAGCGCCTCAAGTTCCTCGGGTTCAACTTGATGCTCGAATTGCGCCAAGCGCCAGTGCTTGCGGTTGAGATTGAAAACCTCGTTTGTTAGAATCTTGAATATCCATCCCCGGATATGGTAATCCTCGTGATAGCGGTCGAAAGCCTTGAATGCATTCATGGCCGCATTCTGGAGGGCATCCGGCGCGTCTTGTTCGTTCCAGACCAACCGCCGGCAATAAACCTCCAACTCACACCGCAACGGGCGCAGCAGAGTCAGAAAGTTCTCGGCCAATTCAGTCCGGGCTTGGTTCATGACGATTTCCACCCAGTCTAATCCAATCGCGGGCAGATTTATTACAATAATCTCCGATGCCCGGCGAAATGGAGCCCGAGAGAGGGTTCGCCGCCTGCAGGCCCTGAATTGAGTGGCGCGGACGACCCCTGTTTCGGAATAATCCGGCGATGCCGCCGTCCTCATCCCCGGACCCATGAATCCCTTTGAATCAAAACTGGCCGGGCACCACCTGGCTTTGCGCCGAGGACCGCTCCGGACGCTGCAAATCAATGTCGGGCGCAAGTGCAATCAGACTTGCACGCATTGCCATGTGGACGCGGCGCCGTGGCGCACCGAGATGATGCCGGCGCACATTGCCCTGCGCGTGGGGGAGTGGATTCAAGAGCATCGTCCGCCCATCGTGGACATCACGGGCGGAGCGCCGGAGTTGAGCGAGCATTTCCGTTACTTCGTTGAAACCGCGCGTGAGGCTGGTTGCCAGGTCATGGATCGCAACAATCTCACCATCATTGAGACGCCCGCTTTCGCTTGGCTGCCGGAGTATCTGGCGCGGCACGGAGTCGAGGTGGTGGCCTCGTTGCCGTGTTACCGCGCTCAGGAAGTTGACGCCCAACGCGGCGAAGGGGTATTCGAGAAGAGCATTTCCGCGCTCAAGAAGCTGAACGCGGTCGGCTATGGCACGCGGCTACCGCTCCATCTGGTGTTCAATCCGATGGGCGCAAAGTTACCCGGACCGCAGGTGGAGTTGGAGGCGGATTACAAGGAAGCGCTCCATCGCGAGTTTGGCATCGTGTTCAACCGACTGTTCACCATCACGAACCAACCAATCGCCCGCTTCGCCGAGGACCTGCGCCAGCACGGACAGTGGGACGTCTATCTGGAGTTGCTCGACCACAGTTTCAATCCGGCCACGGTCGAGGGTTTGATGTGTCGCAGCACGATCAGCGTGGGCATGATGGGCGAGGTATTCGACTGCGATTTCAACCAGATGCTCAAGATGCAGGTACGCAACGGCAAACCCCTTCACTTGTGGGACGTGTCACCGGAGCGGCTCGAAGGCTGGGAGATCCTGACGGGCGTTCATTGCCTAGCTTGCACGGCGGGTTGCGGCAGCAGTTGCACCGGGGCGGTGATCGAAGAAGTCGAGCGGCAACGGTCGCGCCGATCTTGATTCCCATAGCCTCTTGCCCTGATGATCGGCAGACGACGACTTATCCTTTTCGCTCGCTATCCCGAAGCGGGGCGGGTGAAAACGCGCTTAATTCCGGCCTTGGGTGCTCAAGGCGCGGCAGGACTGCATCGGCGGATGGTGTTGCGTACCTTGCGCACGGCGGAGTCGGCTGCGCGGGAAGCCGGTGCCGAACTGGAGATTCGATTTGACGGGGGCCAGGAGGAGGCGATGCGCCATTGGCTTGGGCACCCCTGGCCCTACCGACGGCAGAGCGCTGGCGATTTGGGCCAGCGCATGGCGGCGGCCTTCGAAGACAGTTTTCGGGAAGGTTCGACAGCCACGGTGATGATTGGCAGCGATTGCCCTGCGCTGACCTGCGAGGTGCTCGGCGCGGCGTTTGATTCGCTGCGATCACACGCGGTCGTCTTCGGCCCAGCGACGGACGGGGGCTATTACCTCATCGGTCTCACGCATCCCGTGCCGGAATTATTCCATGGGGTTGCCTGGGGAACGGAAAAAGTGCTCCGCCAGTCACTCGACATCCTCGCGCGGAATGGTGAGAAGCCCGCGCTCCTTCAGCCGCTCGACGACCTCGACCGACCCGAGGATTTGGTCGGCTGGCGGCGGACCGTTGAAGTCGAAGCGGCGGACCTGGGCCGCGTTTCCGTCATCATCCCCACCCTGAACGAACCGGCGAACGTGACGGCGGCGATCGAGTCGGCGCGCGCGGGTCACCCTCACGAAATCATCGTCGTGGACGGCGGCAGCACGGACGACACGCGCGGTATCGCCAAGGCCGCGGGAGCGTGCGTCATCCAATCCGGTCCAGGTCGGGCCCGGCAAATGAACGCTGGCGCAGCCCGAGCTTCCGGCAATGTGTTGCTGTTCCTTCATGCCGACACGCTGCTTCCCGAAGCATGGACGCCTCGAGTGTCCGAAACCTTGGCTAGGCCAAAAGTTGCGGCGGGCGCATTTCGCTTTCGCATCGCTGAAGATTTCCCTGGTCGATGGATAGTGGAATGGACGACGGACCTTCGCTCCCGGTGGTTTCAGATGCCCTACGGCGACCAGGGGCTTTTCCTTCGACGATCCGTCTTCGAGGAACTGGGCGGGTATGCGGACCTGCCGATGATGGAGGATTACGAGTTGGTGACCAGGCTGCGGCCCCGGGGGCGCCTCGTGACCCTTGCCGAGGCGGTTCGAACCTCGGGCCGCAGATGGCGTCGAATGGGCGTCATCCGTGTGACCTTGATCAACAAACTCATGATCGCAGGGTTCAGAATGGGGGTCTCTCCCCTCACGCTTGCGCGATGGTATCGTCGTGCTTGACCCGTTCGTTAAGGACTCGAACGGTGTTAGAATCCGCGCCGAGGAGGTGGCGGATGGAAACACTGGACGAATTCTCGAATACGGAACTGCTCGCGCGACTGGCGGGGAAGCCTGCGGCGGCGGTTTTGCTGCAGCGCTACGGCCGGCTCAGGAGCCTGGCGCAGGCGTCGTTCGATGAACTGAAGATCACCCAAGGGGTGGGTCGGTCCAGGGCGGCGGCGATCCGAGCCGCGTTCCTGCTGGCGCAGCGGTTGGCCCGGGAGATTCCTCCGGACCCACCCTTGATGGACACCCCGGAGCGGGTGGCGGACCTGCTCAGGGAAGAGAACCGGCCTTATACGGTTGAGCACTTTCAGGTGCTATTCCTCAACACGAGACGGCGGCTCATCCGGGTGGAGAAGCTCAGCCAGGGCACCCTCGACACGCTTCTCATCCATGCCCGCGTACTCCTCGTCGCGTAGGCCGTAAGAACGCCGGTGTGACGCGACTGCGTTCCTGCAAGCTCTACCGGTTGACTCCGGCGGGGGGAAGGATCGTTGCGTTGTTGGAACGGTGAAACCTCGGACCATCCACGGGGCTCGTCCGGCCACCGACGAAGGCGGCGATTGAGCAATGCCTCTTCGGACTTGGGCTGTTCACCCTTCAGTTGGGCGGCAGCCGGCTCACCGTTTCCTCGCATCGCAACCGGAATGAGCCCCAGAAACAGGCCAGAATCATCAAGGATTCTGGATGTTTCTGTTCTACGCCCCAGGCCGGTTCGGGTTGAGGTTTCAAATCCAATCCGCACTCAAATCGGAGCACTGCGCCGGACGCGTGACGGAGACGCGCACGCGGGCAGGCGACGAAAAGCGACCGAGCACGGACTGCCCCAACAACCAAGAGGCCCGGCAAACCCGATTGTCCGGTGGGAATCCGCGCGATTTGCTCCATGTCGGCACGGCGGGAGTCTTGCGTCATTTCATTCCGCCCGCACTCTCACGAAGCGCGATCTCGGCCCCGCTGGCAGTGTGGTGACCACCGGGGACGCTTGACCTTCGACCACCTTGATCTCCTCCCAGGTCACAAGGTTCGTCGATACCTCCACGTGATAGTTCTGCTGGAGCGTGCCAGTGATCGTGAAGCGAAAGGACCCGTCCGCTAAGACCGCGACGTCCGTCAGCGCGACGAAAGGGGCGATTCGGTCCAGCGGCACCCGGAATTGCTGGATCGCGTCCGGGCTGGCCCGGTAGCGCGCCAGCAGGGTCGCGGCTCGGTCGATCCGGGGGAGCCGGATCAAACCCGAGTAGCGCCCGACGGTGTTTTGCGTAAACCGATCGGGGCCCTGTTCGAGCGTTCCGGCGAGGTTGGCCGCTGCGGTCCATACCGACGTGACATCGCCCGGCCGCGTCCAGGCCAGCAGCAGCTTCGCCGCGCCTCCGTCCTCCACCGCCGCCAAGGCAGGTGACCCACGCGTTTCAGCCGCCAGGAGACGCCCCGGATCTCGGCCGACTCGACCTCGAGCGACGCCTCGACGTCGGACCACAGGCCATCAACCACCTCGAGTTGGCCGAAGCGAGCGGGAGATTCAGCGCGGTCAGCCTGGGGTCGAACCCGAGAACCCGCACCGTGAGGTTTTGCTCGTCCGGCTCGAGTTGCAGCCGGGCCACATGCGTGCGGCCGACGAAGCCGGTGCGAGGACTGGATTACTCCTCCAGAAACGGGGTCCCAAGCCTGCTCACGATCGCCCGGCCGGACGACATCTTGACGAGGACGTTGCGGACGACATACCCGCAATCGCCGGAACGGCAAACATCGTCGAGGACCAGGAGATGCACGCCCGGGGTGTAGGTGGTCGCGGGTAGGATGGCGAAGGTCCCTCCACCCGCCGCGCGTGCTTCGACCGAGAGCGTGGCGCCACCTTCCGCAACCGCGATCCGTAACTCCACGGCCCGTTGATCCGCCGCAAACTCAATGAGCGTCTCCGCGGTTAGTTCCAACCCGGTTTCGCCAGCCACCGGCCGCATGGTGGAGGTCGCCAACGCGCCGGTGCCATCCTTAAACGTCCACAACGTGTCGGTCATGGGCTGAGGATTCCGGGTCGGGGTCAACGCCAACTCGGCCACATTGCGACGGAAAAGCGTCGGAACGGGTCCGCCGCAAATCTTCAGCAGGCGCGTTCGCCCGCCGGGAGTCGTGACGACCACGCGCGCAATCGGTCGAGGCGTTCCCGTGAAGGCGACGGTTTCGCCGTAGAACGAGGTGGCCCGGTTCAACCGAAAAAGCGGCAGGGCAGCGCCGGCGTCGTCGTAGGGTTGGAACTCGATCAAGCCCGAGCCCGAATAGTATTCGATCTCCACGTAGGGGCACGGCTGCGCGAAAAGCAGTTCCGCCTGGTATTCCACCTCATAGCCCGTATGCGGAATGTCCGGGTAACGACTGATCTGTGCGGCCGGGGCCACGACTCCGCTGCTGTCCCGCGCGGTGAGCGTGAGGTCGCCTTGGACCCATGGGTTTGGCAGGGACCCGACTTCCGCCGCCTGGATCGGGAGGCAGGAACGTGAATCCAACGCCGAAGCTGGCGCAGGCGGTCGCAGGCAAAGCGAACGAAGATGGACCGTGTTCCCCGCGCCCAAGATCTGAATCCGCCGCAAGGGCCGGCTGGCGCGCGCGTTCAAATTGACGGTGGCGGAGAAGTCGCTGGTCGGTTCCGCGCTCGTCACCTCCCGGCCGGCTTCGCCCGCATCGTCGAAGGCCACGAAGGTCACCGGACCTCCGAACTGGCGAAACGTCACCTGGACGGCGGTCGCCGGCGCCGGCAGTTCCACCTCCATCCGCTCCCCGAACGACAGCGCGGAAAGACCGCCGAATTCCTGCACCAGGTTTTCTGGACCAGGCACTCCGGTGGCGCTGGCGCGTGTGAACGTCCAGCCGGCGTTGCGCCAGGGATTGGGCCGCGGGCCGACCGCATCCGTCGTGACATCGAGGCAACCTTCGGCTGGATTGGGGGCCCCGACGCTGGCGTAGCCCTGCGCCCCCGTCGGTTCCAGCACGATGCCGCGGCGACCGCTGGGGAGAGGCCGACCAGGACCGAGCTCCTGCCAGGGCCCGAGGATGGTGTTGGCGAACCTGATCCTGGCGAGGGTCGAGGGGGCCTCATCCCATTCCAAGTGGAGGAGCCCCCCATCAAGATTGAGTCTGATTTCGGGTGCCGTGGGCGCGCTGCGCCCCGCGAACATCGGCAGGGTCCAGGATCCAAAATGGCTGGCGCGGAACTCCAGTAGATTTGCGGTGGGCGCTCGCTCCGCATTGTCGGAAATGAGGTCAACGCGATCCACCGATTGCGCGCCCACCCCGATCATCTCCGCACCCGTGAGACGATTCCACGTCAAGGTCCAGGCCAATTGGCCCCCGACCGCCCGGGCGCTCACTCGGTCAGGCAGGGTGTAGGGAATCAGCGGGCCGGCCACGCCTTCCGCGGTCACGGGCAAGCCTGCCACGGCCGGCAGTTCGCGCCCTGCCAGCGACCAGCGCAGCGTGAAGGTGGTCGCGCGCAACCCCGGGAATCGAACGCCGAATCTGACATAGGGCGTGGATGGGATCGCGTCGCCACTCAGCACGGTCTCGGGCACGCTGGCTCCATCGGTTGGCAGCAGGCGCAGATCGAGGGTGGCGCCGGACGCTGGTCCCTGGCCCGAGCTGTAGCCCAGGCGTCCAAGCTCGAGGTCGAACGGCAGGCCGCCCGGGAGATTTACCGCGATTCCGTCCTGGCCGCTGGCGGAAAGCCCGTTGACGACCAGGCTGCCAAAGCCGTCCGGACGCAAGCGGGCGTTGCCCAAAGGCCGAGCGAGACGACCTCCCACGAAAGTGGCTTCGCTGGGATTCGCCGTGCTGGTCGACAGTCCGCTGAGACGCAGCGGGGCGGCCTGGTTGCCGGCGAAAACCAATCCGCGCAGGCTGCCCGGAACCAGCGGCCGGGCCAGCTTGAGGTTCCACGCGATCGCGGTCGCGGCGATGGTTTCCCCGCCGGGAAGTGGCACCGTCAGGGGGCTGCTCGCATCGGCAAGCTCAAGACCGAGCGACAAACTGCCGTCCGGCTCGACGGCGGCGGTGAGGACGCTGGCGGGCACGCCTGCGCTTGACTCCCAGCCGGCGGGCAACGCTTCCGGCAACCCGATGAAACTGCGGACCGAGCCATCGGCGAGGCGAACCTCCAGGCGATAGTCTTCCGGCCTGGGATGAGCGTCCGGTCCCGGTTGGGTTCGCATGCTGGATGGTTCGGGGCCGGCGGCGAGGACCATTCGACTCCCCCTCCGCGTCAGCGAGAGGGTAGCGAGGGGGATGGTGGCCGCCCCGGGACCGCTCTCCAGAGATCCGCCCGCAGTCACTTTCACCACCGCGTCATCTGTCAGATCCGGGAAGGTCATGGCCAGCCGCGCGACCGACTTGCCGGCGCGGAACCTGCCCGAGAGCAGCGGTGATGAAGGCGCGTCCGTCAGGTCGAGGTAACCCAGGACCAAGTCGTCCAGGTTGGCCGCCTCAAAGCGGCCGGGATTCCCCAGGTGCCAGTCACCGTAAAGGCCCAACGGATTCCCCAGCGCCCAGGTCGCTCGAACGGCGGGGGGCAAAGGGGATGGAAGCGGCGGCGGGGAAGGCCATGTTCGTCGGATGAGCAACTCTCCAGCCGTGGAGAGAAGCGTAGCGCCGTAAGCGCCGCGAAATTCCTGCCCGAACTGGGTGCTGGCCGCCCCGATGATCGTTCGTTCTTCAAGTCCGCTGCACTGCAGAGCCAGGCTCGACAGAGAGGAGGGGACGATTCGCCCCAGGCCATCGGGATAGAATTCTATCCGGTCCGCGAAGAAGTAGGAGAACGTGCGGTCGTTGACCACCGTGATGGTCTGGGGAGAGGTGAAGGTGCATTCGAACACGGGGCCGACATCCGGCCGAATGGAAAGCCGGATGGAGCTGGGCAGGAACGTGGGAAGCACTTCGCTGGTGAAGGGCCAGCTTCCGGGGGGCGGGGCGGTTCGACGACTCGACTCATGGAGCAGTTTTGCGCCTTCGTAGAGTCGGAGACCGTAGGTGGCGGAGTTCACTCCGGCGAAGTCGGGCAGCGCGTCGAACATGGTAGCGTAAAAGGGGTCGCGGACCAGCCGAAGGCCGGCCAGCGTGGCCCCGTCCACCCCAGCCGCGGTGGCTCGGAATACCGCTCCGTCCGGCATGGTCCGCACGTCAACGATCCGGTCGAAATCGACCCTGAGTCCTTGAACGTCGCCCGGTTCGAAGCGCAAGCCGTCCTCGCCCGAGGCGGTGAGATTCCTGACGGCCAATTGAGCGGTGCTCTCGAACGCGAGGGTTGCGTGGCCCAGCGGCGTGGTGGGAAAGCCGAAGGCCAGGAACGGCTGGACGGGGATCCCTTGCCGCGGATCCGTCCCTCGCCTCAGTTCCTCCAGATCAGACACGCCGTCACGGTCGGCATCGGCAGCGGCGTCGATGATGAGCATCCCGAGGTAGTAGAGCTCCAGGCTGTCCGCGACACCATTGGCGTTGCCATCCTGGACCGGAGGGGTCGGGAGTTCGAGGAGGTCCAGGTGCGTCGGCTGAATCGCCAGGCCTGCGCACGCCGCCGAGCCTCCCGTCCAGGCATAGCCCCGGATGCGCAGCAAGGCCCCCGCCGGAAGCGCATAGCCGAGTCCGAGAAACGGGGCCGCCCCTCGAGCATCCACCAACGCCAAACCTTGTCCCGAACCCTGCTCGGCCAGGGCAATACACTCTCCAGGCGCTAGGTCGGCCGTAAGCCGGGCGGTCCATTCCCGCTCGAGTCGAGCGGGGACGCGTCCTGGCAATGCTGCGGCCGCCGCTCGCGCCTCCTCCATTTGCGCGATGGACAGCTCCCACCGGGAAGAAGTCACCAGCGCTTGGTGCAAAGAACCGCCGGACAGGAACGACCGGATGGCATCGATGGGCGAGGGCGGAATCGAAGCGGCGGGCTCAGGTGAAAGGGCCGAGATGCGATAAAACTCGAACGCGAGGTTACGCAGGGCTTGACCTGCGGGATCGCCCGCGTCGTGCAACACACCGTGGATAAAGGCGCGAATCTCGGTAAGCGCATAGGCGGGGAAACGAGGGTTCGAAGACGATTCCAAAGCCTGCCGGAGCTCTTCGGGGAACGGGACGTAACTCCCCGAGGGAACGGGATTGGCATCCGGTGCGGCCAGGGACTCGAGCGTCCGAAAGGGAGTCAGGGTCAGGCGTGGTGCGTGAAGACTGCCGCGCTGGAAGAGGAACTGAGCAACGGCGTGCTCGACCAGCAGAACCTCCATCGTGGACAGACCATCGAGGTCGGCGGTCTGGGTAGCCGATGGCCGAATCTCGTAGAAGGCGATGGCTTCGGCCAGCCAACGCGCGGTTTCCTCGGCCTCCGATCCGGTTCCCCGCACGAAGCGAAAAGGGTCGGGCGGAGTCGACGGCGGGAGCACAAAAGACACCAGCTCGCGGCCACGATTCGTGCCGAGGGTGCCGTCGGGTAGACGGATCGCGAAACGGTCCTGAGTTGAGGCCAGGAGCAACCCTGGTTGGAAACTCGCATCCACCGCCGAAAATCGCGCGGCCGGGAAGGCACCGGGCGGAGAGAGGAGCGCGTGCGTCTCCGCATAGGTCACTGAGCTTGCGCGTTCATCCGGCGTGACTCGGCCCGGGAAGGCGCCGGCCGGAGCGCGGCCGTAGAGATCGTACAACCAGATCCTGGTTGGATGGTTCTCCGCGGAGCCAGCCGGTCCTTTGGGCAGGCTGGGCGCGAAAACGGGGGGCACGCCAGCCACGCCGGTGTGCGAGTGGGGGGCCAACAACACTTGCACCGCCCATTCCGGCGCCGGTCGCAGGGTCGCGGTGTCCGGCGGTTGGCTCGCCGGATCCAGCGGGTCGGTGCGGTTCAACAACTCCGCCAGATCGCTGACCCCGTCGTTGTCCGCATCACGGTGGCTCGCGCAAGGATCCAGCCCATAGGATCGCTCCACAAAATCCGGCACGCCATCTCCGTCGCAATCGGCGAGCGGTTCCGTCAGGCGGATGGAGTAAACGGCCTGGCGAATCGTGCCCCGCGCGCCGTCGCGCTCCCTTCGCCAGCAGAACTCGAAAGTCGTCGTTCGACTCAAAGGACCGATCTCCCCCGTGGAGGAACGCCATTCTCCTTTGTCTGCGCGATACCAAATCCGGCCGGGCTCCGCGACGCTGGCCGGCGATGGGTTCGCACTGATGACAATCCCCGGCGAGTAGGTGCCGGCAGGTGGGTAGAGCGCCACTCCCGGCTGCGGGTCCCCGTTCATTGGAGCCCAAGAGAAGGCGCTGACGTTGGGTCGGTATTGATTCACCAGACCCGCCACCGTGCCCATCGGCACACTCAAGGCCACCTCGGCCGGAGTGGCCAATCCGACCGTGGCACCTCCGAACCGTTCCGCCACCACCGAACCGCTCCCCGGCGATGGGCCCAAGGTCAGGGACTTCGTCCAATCGCCAACCCGTTGGCGCGCGATGGGCAGCATGCCCTCGCTCAGAAACGGCGGGCCCGGGAGAAAGAGCAGATTGGCGCCGAGGGTCCAAGGCGTGATCGAAGGCAATGACCGGCGACTCCGTTCGCCAAAGCCAGCCCCGTCCTGGGCATAGCGAATCGAGCGAGCAAGCCGGCCCCCGCGTCCGTCACCGGCCAACACGACCAGGTCTCCGCCCACGCCCGCCACCACTCCCATCAGCAAGTCCGCCGCTGCCGTGTCGATGCCACTCTGAAGTTCCAACGCCGGGCCTCCGGCCGCGAGCGCGTTGAATCGATAAACCGCCAGCCGATGGCCTCCCCCTTCCCGAACGGCGATTCGCCAACTCGATCCGCCTTCCAAAGAGAAAACATCCTCGAGAGCAACCGGCACGGCCAACCGAACCGGCGCCGCCATCGTCGTGGTCCCGTCGCCCGCTCCGGACAACCGCAACCATGTCAGCTCCAGCCGGCCAGCCTCAAACACGAGCAAATCCGCGACCCCAGCGCTCGCCTGCATGGCCAGCGCCCGCGCGGCCGCGGTCATTCCCGCCAGACCGGCCGACGTGATGACTCCCCGATCAGCCCCGCCGAAATGGTGGACTTCGATCCGGAGACCGCCCGGAGCCGCGCGCAGGACGAAGTTCCGCATCCCGGCGACGGCACCGAGATTCGCGCGCCCCAAGAACGTGACGTCCGCTCCGAACGGTTCTTCCACCTGGACTTGGAAGGACGCGGCCTGGAAGCGCAGGAGATGCAGGTGGTCCGTTGCGGGGCTGTCGTTGAGGCTGCTGACGACCACCAATTGCGGCCGGTCCGAACCACCGGTGGGCGATGCTCCGCCCGCTACCAGCGTGGGCCCCTGCCCCCACATGGGAACGGGCATCACGTCCGTGACGGCCGGCTCCACCCCACTCCAAGCCCATCGCACCACCCGGTTGGCGGTCGGTGAGACAAGCACCAACGAGTCACGATCAGGATGGTCGAAGCGATCGACCGCCACCGACGTGACCGCGGGCAGGCCGCTTGGGAAAACCTCGCCCCAGGCCAGATCGCCGTCCGCCTGGCCGCGGCCCAACCGGATCAAGCCGCTTTCCCGATCCACGACAGCCACATCGCGGTTGCCATCGCCGTCGAAGTCCCCCGGAAGCCACAGTTCCGAGCCCGCCTGGAAACCTTGGCCGCGAAGGTCGGAGGAGACGAACGCGCAAAAGACCGCGAGGAACAAGCGAGCCGACCGCGACGCGCACGCGGCCCGTGAACTTATCAGTCCGGTGGGGCGAGGCTCCCGACGAGCCGCCTTCGCCAAGGCTTCGGCGCCCACGGCCGTGCGTGCGGCTACCAAGTGGGTCGACTGACTCGGGGTACTCACAGGACGGCTCGCGAGGACGCTCGCCCCACCATGCCGCCAGTGGGTCAGGTTCATGCTGAGAGGTGGTCTCATGGAATCGTGATAGCGTCCGAGTGGGTGACGTTGTCCACTTCCCCCTGTTCCGTGAAATGAACGAGCACGTATCGATAAGTCGCCTCCTGCACGGCGGGTTGGGTATCCTTCAAGTAAAACCGCACGATCGAAGCAGGCCCGGCCGGAACGGCGCGCAAGTCCACGAACGGATCCAGAAACGCCGTCCGGTCCAGACTGTCGATGATGACCGTGCGATGCGCGATCGCGCGCATCAAAGGCGAAACCTGGATGACATCGCCGGACACCCTCGGGAAGGCGTCGTTGGGAACTTGGTACCGGTAGAGCACGCCAGGGAAGATGGCCGGCCGGAGCAAGGGGTCGTCGTCCGCCGCGGCCCCCAGCAGGTCTTGGGGATCGACCACGCCCTCAAGGGTGGGTGCGCCGCTTTGCGGGTCGCGCCTAATCTCCCCACGCACCTCGCCGATCTGCACGCCGAGATGGAACCGGCCGGAGTCCGCGTCGGTCCATGACTGAGGATTGAACAGCCTTTCCGGTGGCGGTGGACGCACTCCCACGACTCCCCCGCCCCCCACCAACGGGGCCAGGGCTAGCAAACCTCGCGCCGGCCAGACGACTGGCGCATCGCCCGCAAATGGAGCGGGCGACCACTGGAATTGGACCGGTTGGCTGAAGCCTCCCATCTGCGTCCGGCCACGGTCATCCGGAGCGCTCACCGCCTGGACCAGAAATGTATATTCGACCGCAGGATTTACCTCCACCACAGCCGTGAAAGTCGTGTCGCCGGGACGGCTGAAATCGCCTCCCACTCGCCCGGTTTCGTAAATGCGATAGGTTTTTCCATCGACTATCTCCAGCCGGACCCCTCGCGCCGAGTAGAGGCTTGAGGAGATTTGCGAAGGCAGGAGGGACGGGTCAGCCGTTCCGATGAGCACGCGAAACCGCTCGACCGCGAACGGCGGACAGAACCACTTCAGGGTCGCGACGGTCGACCGTCCATCCGGGGCGGTGGCCCCCTGGGGCGGGGCGGGCATGGGGATGGGTAACTGCTGCTGGCCCTGGGCGCGAACGCAGGCCAGCAGCGTCATCGGTCCGGCCAGCCCCTGGCTGTCATAATTCTGCAAGTAAAAGCAAATCTCCGCGGAGTTTCCGGGGAAGCCTGTGAACCACTCCTGGACGGTGACCGGAGGGTTGTTGGTGCCTCGAGCCACGAGGGACAAGGGACCGTTGTCGATGGCCGCGTAAATCCTGTGCTCTCGCATCGTGCCGGCGTAGTGCACGGCGATGCCGATGGGCTGAATGCGTCCCGTCTCAGGATCGACCGTGGCATGCGGCCCGCAATCGCCTAGAGCCGTCCGCTCCCCGCGCACCGGCAGGCTGCGGAACGTGGCTTGGCTTCTCGACCAGGCGTTCGCGATCGGTCCGATCACCCCATCCGCCACGGGAGAAACCGCCCCATGCGCAGCCCCCACCCGACAGCGGACGCGCCAGCGGACCGCGTCCGACCGAGGGATCCGAGCCCGCAAGGTCGAGACCGTTTCCCCGGTTCTAAACCAAACGCGTCCCAGGTAGCGGTCGCCCTCCAGGCCGACGCCGGCCGGGTCGGGTTGATCGAGCGCCGCCAAGTAATATTCCACCCACACGGTCGTGCGATCGCCGGGCGTCCGCTGACAGATCAGCTCCAGCTCCTGGAGGGAGAAGGGAGAGGGCGCGCTCGACACGTTAGCCCACGAAACGAATTCAACCTGCGGCTGCAGACAGAACGTACTGATCTCCCCGCTCGCCCGCGCCGGCCCGTTCCAGCCGCGCAGAACTCCGGGAACCGGCGGGCTGTGTCCGGATAACAACCGGTCACCGCACGGCGCCGACCGCACCGCACGCACGGTGTACCAATAGGTCTTTTGATCGGCCAACGGCAGCATCGGCCGACTCGGGGAATCCTCGTCGGCCTCGTAAACCAGGGTGGACCGGTCGCCGGCGGGGATTTCCTTGAGCGGCGGGTTGGGCGCGCCCGGAGGTGGGGTCGTCACTTCCTCAGGCGAGTTCCAGCGATAAAGCAGGTAGGAATCGGTCGGGACGGCCGCACTGTTGGTGGGGTTCCGACTCCAACGGATCTTGAAGAACTGGTCGGCTTTCCCATCGGCTGGATTGAAGCTCGAAGCTACTTCCACCGCAACCTCACGGGGCGGGATCGGTGCCAACCGGCCGCAGATCGTGATCAACGCAGCAGGGGAGGCCACTCCCTCGCGCCCCAGGAGATCGCGGGCGACCACGTAATAATAGAACTGTTCGCCGTCACGGAAGGGCTGTCCGCCTGGATCGTAGCGCAGGTTGTCATCCACCGCGTTGTAAGGGATCGGGGATTCGCCCGGCAGGTCGGCGCTGACATCGCCGGTTTCTCGCCGAGCTCGGAAACCGGCCACCTCAGCTTCGTTGAAGGTCTGCTCCGGGAAGGCCGGTTGCCGGCTGACGCGAATGACGGCGGCGGGCTCGGTCTGACTCAGCCGGGACAGTTCGCCGGGCGCCGGGACCCGCACCGCGAAGTGGGCGGCCTGAGCGGCCGGCGTCACCCGGTAGATCTGGAAGCCTGCCTGCAAAAGCGATTCGGCCCGCAGGGCATCGGGAGTAGCCCAAAGCAAGCGAACGTTCAGGTCACCCCGAGGTCCTCTCCAACTCACGTCCGTGGGAATGCCCGGTGCGGGCAGGGGCGCGCCGACTCCTCCGACGACCGTGACGCGTCCCATCACGGTGGTGCATTCGGTCCCGGGGTTGGTGGGGATGCGATCGCACACCCGCAGCTCGAACGTAGAAGGTGAACCGGAGGGAACCTCGGCGACAAAGGCCTGCCCGGCCGCGACCGCGATGGCCGGCTGGCTTCGGACCAGGAACTGAAGGGTCTGGCCCATTTCCGGGATGCCTTGGGCCGCCGTGAAAACCAGCCGAAGCTTGTCTTCCAGAGGCAAGGCCGGGGCTGGGACAAGGTTGCCAAAGGCGCTTTGGACGAGATCGTTGACCATGTCGAGGTTCTCGCCCAACTGCTCGGCCCGCCGCAGGCCCGCCCGAATAACCGCCGGGTCCACGGTTCGGTTCACCAGCGAAACCAGTCGATAATCGCCCGACGACTCGGGAGGGCCGTCCTTGCGGTAGACGGCGATCACAGCGCGCTGGAGGAATTCGGGCTGGTCCGAGGCCCAGGTCAAGTAGGCCCAGCAGCGACCATCAGGGTTGCGAACGGACGTGGCGGCCGTGGTGGCAACTTGAGCCTCCAGCGCGGAAAAGGCCGGTGCGCATAGCCACCCGACCGCACCCAACAGAATCGGCAACCACCGATGATGGGGCAGCAGACCTCGAAGTTGGCCCAGGCGCCAAGTCAGGGAATTTAGCCCTCGGCCTGCGGCCCTTCCCGGCGCAGTCCGGGGACCCGCGGGCGGCGTTTGCATCCGAGACGTCGCCACGAATGCCAATGATGGATTCATGATCATGGGGCGGAAATCACGGGGTGACCTCGAACGATTGGGTGCCGGGCCGATAGGTGAAATGGAACCCCTTTGTCAACCCAACGCAGAAGGGACACGAACCGAGTTTCAAGCCAAGCTGGCCGGCACCGTCGTAATATCCTCCATCGTCGGTCCCCACGGCGGCTAAGGCCACGTCTCCCGTGACCGAAAGGACGCAGAGCAGATCTCCCTTTACTCCCAGCATCATCTGGCCTCCATAGCGATCCGACTCGAAGTCGGCCAGCAGCCCAACCCCCATCCCCCCCGAGAGTTTTAGCATGCAGGTCAAGGAAACGATCGGGATCCAGCCTTCCGCGTAGACGTAGAACCCGGTGAATGGCCGGTCCGGCCCCGAGAGCAACGCACTCGCTCTCGAGTTGACCTGCACGATGGGCGCCCTGGTACAGGTCCGTCCAAGAAATAGGGCACCCTGAACCTCAACCTCGCCGCCCGGTCCCATGCCCCCGTCAAACGAACCGCCCAAGTAATTCTCGTGCGCCCCGAACAGACAGGCCCCTGCTACCCGTTTGATCTTCACGGCGCCGAACGTCCTGTCCGGGGACCAGGTAAACCCTCCACCCAACCCAGCCAGGTCGTGGTCAGGCTCGAAGCTCGCCTTGAGGTGAATCGAGAAGGCCATGTTGTCCCGAACGTGCTCGAGTTCCTCGGGTCCCTCGCTGAACTCATCGAGACTGGGGTCGCTGGGAGCGTAGACCGTTCGGTCCGAGCTCTGGTCGACCGAGAACTCCAGCAAGCACTCGGTCGCCTTCACCTCATGTGGGTTGCCGCAGGAACGCTCGCCCTCGGAATCGAGGGCGTTGATTTCAAATTTGACCCCGGCCTCGAATTTGAACTCCTTGCCGAGATCGACTCCGCCTTTCCCGTTCAGCCGGAGCTTCCGGACTTCGTCATGGCTGAACAGCACGGATCCTTCGGCATTCCCGAATCCCATTATCTTGTCCCAGGGTTCCACGATCTCGTTGTTGAAGGCTTGGGTTGCCGCATGCAGGACTTGGCGGCCCGCGGCGTCCATCATCCGCTGGAACAAGGCCAGGGCATCACCCAACGCGCCCACCCCATCCTCCTCGATGCTGCGCAGGTGGTAGTTCATGACCTGACCCACGTGGTGGTTGAGCTCGGACATTACCAACCGGTTCCCCAATTCCGATTCGAGCCACCGCTTCAAGGCGTCCTCTTCGCCCGCCACGCTGGTCACGTGCTCGGCCACCCAGCGGGGCGAGGCGGTCGCTTCCCTGATCAGATCCTCCTCCAAGCGACCCAACAGCGTCGTCATCTCCGTCACGGCGATCGGATTGGCGAACAGTTCGTGCAACTCGAGGTAAAGATCCCCGGTCTCGGAGCCATACCGGGACTTCAACTGCGCCACTCGCGCCGCCAAACGCCCCAGCAGGGCGGCCATCCGACCCATCTCTGCATCGAAGGAGCTCACGTAAGGCTCGAGCGCGGGGTAATCCAGCGTTCGGTCCAGGGTCACCAAGTCGATGAACCGCTTGGCCATCTTGGCGATTCGCACGTGGGGTCCCGCGATTTCCCTCCGAAGCCACCCCACCTCGGGATCATAGAGCCACTTGAGGTTCGACTCCGCGGCGGTCAGGGTGCTGATGAGGTCACGCCGCAACCCTTCCTCCAAGACCGCCTCCATACGCCGCAGGCGGCCAGCGCCCAAGCGCATTTCGATCATTGCTTCCTGCACCCCGCTTCGCAGCAGTACGGGGTCGCATCCCCCGCCTTCCGGACACGCCGCACGCAGCTTCTCGCGGAGAACGGGGAGCACCTCCGCCACCAGGGTCCCGGCCAGGATCCTCAACTGTCCGCTCATCCGCTCGCCCGCCAACGACCGGACGGCTGCGAAGCCATTCCTCATTTCTGCCGTCAGGGTTTCGCCCAATTCTGTGGCCATGACTTCGGCCAGGTTCCACTGGGCGCCGCCGGGTCCAGTCAGCCTCAGCTCCTTCGACGTCAAACGAACGCGCGGGATGCCTTCATGAGTCGCCCCCAGGTCAATCTGGATATCGCTCGCGGAAAGTCGTTTGAGTTCGCGCGAGGTCTGGATAAGTAAGAGATTGTCGTGCTCTACAGGTTCGAGACCCATGAACTCGCGCGTCGTGGCCGTCCATTGGATGGGAAAACTCAAGTTGATCACATCGAGGAAATCACCCTTGGCGAAAGGCAGGTGGTCAAGCTGGCGGGACTCCCGATAGCTGCGCCAAGTCGTATCCGCGCCCGGCGGCTTGCCTCGGTGCGTCAGATCGCCGAGCGGCTCCCAGGCCGGGATCCTGTCTTCGGTCCACCCGCCATTGAAGTAATAGAGGCTCTCCAAATCGTCCCGCCTTGCCAGGGTCGTGAGGTGCACGGGCGTGGCGCCGTAAAAGGGCAGCATGACGTGGCCAAAGAAGTTCAGCCACCCCCTCCCGGGTGGAGGGTCGCCTCGCTCGTCGTTGAAATAGGCCTTGGCCAAAATGAGAGGGTAAAGCTCCTTGGGCCGAGCACCCTCGAGCGCTCCGGCCACAGAGACTACCGAACCCGCCCCGAGGTAAAACGAAACGCTCGCCGGGCGGTCGGTATCCGCCGGGGTGATGATTTGGCCAAACGGGGACAGGTAAAGCGTTCCCGCCAGCGACTCCAGCACCCCCGACGCATGCACCACCGCGCCCAGACCCAGAAAACGCCGTTGCGAGGCATCGCAATCCGCAAGGAACGGATCCAGGGGCGAGAACTCAATCCCACGCCCGTCCAAGTCCGCCGTCCAGTAAGCGAAGCCCAGCCGGTCGTGACCTTCGGCGATCAACGCCCGGTCCGGAGCCCCCACACAGGTGAACGTCAACTCGTCGAGGTAAAACCGTTCCCCTACCGGCAGGGGCACCTGAATCTCGCAACGGGTCCCGGACTGGATGTTCAGGTTCGAGAGGAAAGTCAGCGCGAATCTCCGGAACTCGAACGGGTAGCGGTAGATCAACAAGGCCTCGGAGGGAAAGCCGTCGTCCGTCGCCTCATGCAACCCGCTCACGCCGGAGCGGCGAACATAGTATTTGGCCCGCGCGGACGGGGTGAAAGGCACCGCGGCCGATGCGTCCCCCAACCGGGCGGAGCCGCGGATGCTGTTGGGATCGGGCTCGGCGGCGAGGGCGACGTTGAGCCCCGCGTAATGGCCGGCGCCCAACGCATACTCCGGCGTGCCTGGCCGGAACATCCGGATCTGCAGAACCCCGTCCACCATTTCTAGCGAAGCACCCGATGCCAGCATGACGGCCGGTCCGTTGGCGAGATCCAGGGGCGGGAGAACTCCGCCCAGGAGCACATGCCCGGACATCGCGAATGCGGCGGATTGGAAGGGGCCCACGCCATGGGCCATGACACCGCGGGCAGGATTGAGGCCCCAGGCTATGATGTTTGTTCCATGGGCCGTGGCCGGCCCCGTTCCCTCGCCCACCAGCCCGCTGTCCGGGGTAAAGTGGAGTTGGGGCGTCTCGCACACGGCCCTGGCCGTCTGCCCCTCGCAGTCTCCCTCGGGGCATCCTTGCTCGTAGTTCACCACGATGCGTTCAGTCGGATCCACGCCGCTCACGGCCGCCACGGCGACATCCTCCTGCAAAGACAGCCGTCCCGAACCCCACGCGAGGTTCACCTCGAGCGGGAAGTGCGACAGGAACTGCCCGGCGCCGAGCGACAGGTCGGCGGTGAGCGCCGTCCGGCCGGCGGCGTTCACGTGCACGTCCACGGAGGGCCCCGCCCCGGCCACGAATTGGTAATAGCGCTCGTTCGACGGCTTGATCCTCTGGAGCTCGGGCAGAAAGGTCATTGCTTGCAGGGAATCCAGCCAGGCAAAAGCCTCCCGGCGCACGTAGTCCACTCCGACTGGGGAAAAAGCCAGATGCCCCGCTTCGGCTCTCCAGGCCAAGGCTCGCGTGTCGAAGAAGAGAGGCCGCGTATCCAGGGCAATCCTTTCCCCGGCGGGGATGGCAAACACGTTCGTCCCCTTCGGCTCCAACCGCTCGTTAAACCCGTTGGCATGCGTCGTCAGCCGTGACCGGAAGACCTGGCCTGGTTCCCCCACGCCCATGCCTGCGGGAAGCTGTATGGTCACGTTTCCATCAGCCCCGTTCGTCCCCAATTGCAGTGGGGGCGGCAGAAAATAGCGGATCCCGGCCCGTTCGCGGTAGGTGGTGGGAAGCGTACACTGCGCCGTGCCCATCCACACGCGCGCCTCCCCGGAATCGAACAGCACGACCTGCACCTCGCCGTCCGCCGGAAACGGCGCGATCGAAGCGTCCGGGAGGGCGAGCCCGTTGACCTTGACCCGGGTGCGAATCCCGCCCGGCTCCCAAACCGCGTCGTCAGCAGGATTATTCCCAAGGTCGGTCAAGGTGGTAATCACGTGGCCCCAGGCCAGGCGGCCGTTGAAATGCAGCACGCGCGTGGGGTCGGAATCGTCGGTGTTTCCTTCAACCAACAACGAAGCCGGCGCCGGGACTTCCTCATGCGCGATGGTGACCACAGCCTTGAAGTTCGCTTCGGTGACCGATGGAAGTTGTGCGCGAGGACGGAACCGCACCAGCCGGGTCAGGGGTCCGCTCCGCCAGGGCAAACCTGGGCTGCCGCTCGTATGCGATGTGGTCAGGACGCTCTCCCCCGGGCCGTCCACCTCGGCGGGCGTCAGCTCCCCGGATCCACCCGCCCCCACGACGACCGCGAATCGCACCGTGATCTCCGTGTCAGCCGGCGGAACTGCAAATGCGTCGTAACGAAACACCTCAAACTTGACCTCCGCCGCCAGCCAACCGTCCTCGCCGGCCGCCGTATTCACCGCGCAGGTTCGCGTCCACCGCACGCTCTGGATGTCCGTGATGACATTCCGAGCGGGGTCTTCAGACAGTCGGTTGCGAAAGTGGAGGAAACGCCGCGCGGGCGAGTCGCCCGGCCCGCCTTCGTTAACCCAGGTGCCTGAAGAAAACCACTGAAGACCGACCTCCAGGCGATAGGTCGTATAAGGGCTCAGCCGCACGCCGTCGGCGAGCGCCACCGACAATGTCGCAGGAAAGGTCCCCGCCGCGGTCACCGGGAACGGCGCCATGGCCAGGCTGCTCGCGGCCGAACCGTCCTCCGCGCGCAACAGGACCGGAGTATTGGCTGCGTCTAGGAGCCGGACCACATGACGGTATTGCGCGGAGACACCCCCGGCGGTGAAGGTGAATCCCGTATCGACTTCGACCTTCACTTGGAGGCGGGTCGGATCGGACGGGGCGAAAAACAGGTATTCCCCCCCGGGAGAATCGAGGGCAAACCTCACGCTGGCGACGACCCCGTCAATCCCTCCACCGGCCAGCGTCGGCAACGCTGGCAACACGAGCAGGAAAGCGCCGACGGCCGCCAGCGAACGTTTCACACTCGGCAAAATTACGGGTTTCATCAGGCCAAGATCTACGGGTCCAAACCAATAAGCCGCGTGGCCGGCGCGGGATTACACAGAATTCGCTTTTCCTTTATGATGAAACTTAGTAACGTTTCTCAATCCCATGAGCGAGATTGGATCCGCCGGGCCTCTGCAAACGGCTCAGGCAATCTTCCCAACGACCCATTGGTCGCGGGTGCTGCAGGCCGGGGACGAAGCGTCATCCGCCGCCTGCTACGCGCTGGACGACCTCTGCCGAGCTTACTGGCTGCCGCTTTACGCATTCCTGCGGCGCCAAGGCGAGTCTCCGACGGACGCGGAGGATCTGGTGCAGGGTTTCCTGGCCCGCGTGCTGGCCCGCGAGGACCTGGCCGGAGTGGGGCCGGAAAAGGGACGTTTCCGGACCTTTCTGCTCACTTCGCTGCGGAATTTCGTGATCAAGCAAGCCCGGCGCGACCGGGCGCTCAAGCGCGGCGGCGGGCGAACTCCCATCCCCATTCATGCCGAGGAGGCCGAACGGCTCTGCGGACCCGATCTCTCGGCCATTTCGCCGGAAGCGGCTTTCGACCGACGTTTTGCCCAAGCGGTCCTCACGCGCGCGTTCGCCGCCTTGCGTGAGGAGCATCGCGCCCGCGGCAAGGCCATGCTCTTCGAGACGCTCGCGCCCTACCTCGATGGCGCCGAACCGGACGGCTACGATCGACCCGCTGCGGACCTTGGCATGGCTTCCGGCTCGGTGGCGGTCACGGTGCACCGGATGCGCGGGCGACTGCGCGAGTTGCTCCGGGCGGAGATCCGGCAGCTTTGCCAATCGGTTGCCGAGGAGGAGCAGGAGTTGAAGCACCTCCTCGAAGTCTGGTCGCGCTGAGCTCATCGGCGCACAACCCGCGCCTTCGGTGTGGGGCAACCAGGCGGGCCTGCTTTCTACCTGCATGAGCGCCCATCAGGAATCGCAAAAGTGTCCCCGCTGCGGTGAACCGCAGGCGGGCGCGGAGCTTTCCGGAAATTGCCCACGTTGCCTGTCCACCCTCCTCCTCTCGCCCGAGTGCCCTGATGCGATCGAAGCCGTGTCGAGACCCTCCCTGCGCCGCATTGGCGATTACGAACTCCTGGAGGAAATCGCCCGCGGAGGCATGGGCATCGTCTTCCGGGCGCGCCAGGTGAGCTTGGATCGCGTCGTGGCGATCAAACTCCTGCGCGACAGCGCCCTGGCCAGACCCGAGGAAGTGAAACGCTTTCGCGCCGAGGCGACGTCCGTGGCCCGACTCAAGCATCCCAATATCGTCGCCATCCATGAAGTCGGCGAAGACGGGGGCCAGCATTACTTGGCCATGGATTTCATCGCGGGCCCCAACCTCGCGCAATGCACCACGGACGGGCCTCTCGAACCGCGTCGCGCGGCGGATCTCTCGGCCCGGATCGCCGACGCCGTCCAACATGCCCACGCCCAGGGCGTGCTCCACCGCGATCTCAAGCCTTCGAACGTGTTGATGGACGCCGAGGGTGAGGTGTTCGTAACGGATTTCGGCCTGGCGCGGCCCCTGGACACGGACAGTTCGTTGACGATGACAGGCCAGGTGCTCGGCACGCCGGCGTTCATGTCCCCTGAACAAGCCGGGGGATGGAACGACACGGCGGGTCCCGCGGCCGATGTGTATTCAATGGGCGCGTTGTTGTTCCATTTGCTCACAGGGCGGCCCCCGTTTGTCAGCCACAGCCTGCCCGAGTTGATGCGCCAAGTCTCCCGGGAGGAACCGCTCTCGCCACATCTGCTCAATGCTTCCGTGCCGACAGACCTGGCGACGGTTTGCCTCAAGGCCCTGGCTAAGCGTCCCGCCGAACGCTACGGCAGCGCGCGTGAATTCGCCGACGACCTGCGCCGTTTCCTGCGACACCAGCCCGTGCTGGCGCGGCCCGCGAGTCGCGCCGAGCGTTGCGTGCGTTGGTGTCGACGCGAACCGGCGCTGGCGGCGGCGCTGGCCTTCTCGCTGGTCGCGTTGATCGTGGGTGGCGCCACCGCCACCTGGCAATGGCGAGCCGCCGTGGTGGCCCGCCGCCAGGCGGAACGGGCCACCCTCGAGCGCGAGGAGCAACTCTGGCAATCCCTGGGTCAGCAGGCCCACTTCTCCCGCCTCTCCGGCCAAGTCGGCCAACGGACCCAGGCCCTCGCGGCCATCGCTGCCGCCGCGGCCATCCGCCCTTCGCTGGAACTGCGCCACGACGCCCTCGCCGCGCTCATGCTGCCGGACCTGGGTCCATCCACCTGGTGGAAAGAGGAACGTTCTTTTCTCCATCCGTGGTGCTTCGGTCCCGATCTGGAGTTCTACCTCCCTCATGTCGAAGTCGGCCACCTTACCGTGCGACACGCCGGCGACCATCGAATCCTCGCCGACCTCGGGAAAGTGTCGCCCCAACCGAGCGCCGCCACTTTTAGTCCAGATGGACGTTGCCTGGCCGTCCGGCTCGATAACGGCATCTTGCGTGCGTGGGACTGGCGTGCGGGGCGGTTGCTGGCGGACATCCGCTGCTCCGACCACACGTGGGGGATGCGCCCGTTCGACTTTTCGCCGGACAACCGTGCGCTCTTCTTTGGCGACGCGACGCATGGAATCAGCCGCGTCCATCTGGACACCGGGAAAATCACGGAGGTCATTTCGATGGCGCCTCCCGCCCTTGTGTGCGTCAGCCCCTCCGGCCGGAGGCTGGCCGCCGCCCGGTCCAGGCAAGTGGAGGTATGGGATCTCGATCCGCCACGGCTCCTCTCCACGACCAACCTGGTCAATCCGCCGGGTGTTCTCGTGGGCATGGCTTGGCATCCCAGCGAGGAACTGCTGGCCCTCCGCCCCATCCGCGGGTTGTCGCTCTGGCACTGGGCTTCCGGGACCATCCTGGACTTCGCCGAATCGAGGTTCGTCGCTCCCAACCGACCTTTCTTCAACGCCGCCGGCGATCTCCTCTTCCTGGGCGGAGGCGTGTGGGATGTGGCCAGCCAAACCCAACTGCTGGACCTCGGGGCCAACGTCGGCTTGGCCATGGCCTTGAGCCGCGATGAGCGGCACCTCGCCTGCCAAAGGGAAAAGACCGGCTTCGGCGTTTGGGAATTCCTGTCGCCGGTCGGCACGCGCATGCTCCTCGATCATCCGTTGCCCCCCGGCGCCCGGCTTCCGCAGCCGGATGTTTCGGCCGACGGCCGACGCCTCGTCACGACCCACGCCGACGGATGGCGCGTGTGGGACACGGCCAGCGGGCGTGCGCTGGCGCGCGGCGCGGGACGCCGGGCGAACGAGGAAAAGTACCACGCGAGATTCACCCAGGACGGCCAACAAGTCGTCACCGTTGACCGCAACGGAGTGAGTCGTTGGCCCTTGCCCGGATCGCGAGACTCGAATCCCGCCCCGGCCATCCCAGAGGTCGCGGCCGAAACGCTTTGGGCCGGAATCGCCACCGCGCCACCGCCCGGTTCGAAAACCCCAGAGCTGGACCGGTCCTCGAACTCGGTGGCCGAACATGGTTGCCTCACGCAAGGGGCGCGCTGGGCCGCCCTCTCGGGCAACGGCCATGTCGTGGTAGCGGACCTGATCAGCACGAAGGTCAGCCCCGCCATGCGCCTGCTCTACAACGACGTCGAATTCAGCCTCAGTCCGGATGGCCGCTGGCTCGCCACGGGCCGACATAACAAGCCGGGACCGGATGTCTGGGATGTCCTCGCGGGAAAGCCCATTCGGGGGATCGCCGACCCGCCCTTTGCCGCCTGCCAGTTTCATCCCCTCACCGGTGAACTGGTCGCCTGGAGCACCGCGGGAATGGTATTCACGGAGCCGCCCACCGGGCGGACGACTCGCCGCTTCACCTGGCCGGAGGGGAGTCTGATCTCCGGGTTGGTACCTGGCGGCATCGCCGCGGATGGCCGGACCCTCTGGGCTTGCGCCTCCGAATCGCATCTGTTCCTGCTCGACGGCGCGACCGGCCAACTCGTCGCGCGATGGGAGCGGCCCAAAGGATTCTGGGCGGCCGCCATCGCGTTGGATGCCCGCGGCGAGCATGCCTATATCACCACCGCGCGAAACGTGATTGTCGACCTTGACCTCTTCACCCTCCGCCGCGAACTCGCCCGCCTCGGCCTCGACTGGCCAGACGCGGAACCGGGCCGCGGATTTCTTCGGCTGCCTGCTCAGGCAAGAGCAGACGAGATCCAAAGCACCACCGGAACCGCCAGGGCCGACTTGCTGCGGTTGACCCGCGCTCCGTAAACATCAACATGTTCGCGACGGCATCGATAGCCCACGAGAGGCTCAGACCGCTCATTCCTTGATTTGAATCAAGGCATTAGCATTGGTCCATCCCTAGGATGCCGCGGTATGCCTGGGGTGACTGTCCTTGCCGTGCAACATGTGTCGTGTGAAACACCCGGCCTGATTGCGGACGCCCTGCAAGACGCCGGCATCACCCTCGAAACCATTCGCCCGGACCGAGGGGACAAGGTTCCGCGACGAATCGGCCAATACGCGGGCCTGGTGGTGATGGGGGGGCCGATGGGAGTCAACGATCAGGCCCAGTATCCATACTTAAGCCGAGAGCTCCGGCTCCTGGAGGATGCGCTGAACGAACGGCGGCCAATCCTGGGCGTCTGCTTGGGCAGCCAACTCCTGGCCACGGCACTCGGCGCGCCGGTCACGCGTGGCCGCCGCAAGGAGATCGGCTGGCATCCGGTCACCCTGGGCCAACCCGCCGCCACCGACATGCTGTGGCACGGGATCGAGGCGTCCTTCCCGGCCTATCACTGGCACGGCGACATCTTCCCCTTGCCGCCGGGCGCGGTGACGCTGGCGTGGTCGGCCCTGACGGAGTGTCAGGCCTTTCGCTATGGCGCCCGGGCTTACGGATTGCTTTTCCACCTCGAAGTGACCAGGAGCATCATCCGCCGAATGGCGCGGACTTTTCGAAACGAGTTGGGCGAGGTCGGCCTCAACGAACGCCAACTTCTGGACGGTGCGACCCAACACCTGCCGGCGCTCCAAGCCATCGGCCGCCGCGTGTTTCAACGGTGGGCGCTTCTGGTCCAACCCGGCCAGACGGCCAACCCGTCCGGCCAGCGCAGGCGAAGCCCGCCGTCCAGTCCGCCGCCGCCACCTGAACGGTTGATCAAGTGGATACCGGTCGTGGACGAGGAACTATGCACGGGCTGTGCCGCCTGCGTGGAAGCCTGTGGTCCGAAATCCCTCGCCCTGGTGGACCGCCTCGCCGTTCTCGCCCAACCCGACACCTGCGGAAGCGAGGAGCACTGCATTGCCCCGTGTCCGACCGCCGCCATCCGGATGGTCTGGAGTGAAGTGCGCGGCGACACGAGCCGCGGCAAGTGGCTCGTGGCCGGTCGCGCCAAAACGCGGTCGAGAAGGAGCAGCGACCATGGCCAGGATGACCTTTCTCCAGGCTCCCTTCCCCTCCATCGTCCGACCTCTTGATCTTAATCTTGATCCTAATCGTAATCTCAATCCCCTCGCTCGTTCATGTCTCCCCAACCCGCGGACGGTTGCGAGGCGGCTTCCCATGAACCCCTTCGACCGGGCCCATCGCCCATCCACGGCCTGCATCCATGCCGGCACCCACTTGGACACGGTGACCGGCGGTGCCTGCAGTCCGATTTTTCCTTCCACCGCCTACACCTTCCCCAACGCCGCCCAGGAGAACTTTTACCCGCGGTACTTTAACACCCCCAACCAGCGCGTGATCGAGCGGAAGGTGGCGGCGCTGGAGCATGGCGAAGCGGCTCTGGCTTTGGGCTCGGGCATGGCCGCGATCACGACCCTGCTCATCGCGCACCTGAAACCGGGCGACCACGCCGTTTTCCAGGCCGACCTCTACGGCGGCACTTTCCTCTTTACGCAGGAGTTGAAGCGGCTCGGCATCGGCGTCTCCTTCGCCCGCACCCGCGATGAATTCGTCGCCAGCTTACGACCGGAAACCAAAGTCATTTACGTCGAGTCGCCGTCGAATCCGCTCCTCCGGGTGGTGGACTTGGCGGCCGTCGGTGAACTCGGCCGGGAGCGCGGTGTCCTGACAGTGGCCGACAATACTTTCGCCACGCCCATCAACCAGAACCCGCTCGACCTCGGTCTCAACGCGGTGGTCCACAGCGGCACCAAGTACCTCAACGGCCACAGCGACCTGAATGCGGGCGTCCTCGTAGCCTCGAGTGAGATCGTTCAACGCACGACTGAATTCGCTATCAACCACGGCGCGGTGTTGGACGCCCAGGCCTGCTCCTTGCTGGAGCGCGGGATGAAAACCCTGGCCCTCCGAGTCCAACAGCACAACCAGAACGCCTCCCGCCTGGCCGAGTTCCTCCTCCAACACCCCGCGGTAACCTCCGTCCATTACCCGGGGCTCGCTTGTCATCCTGACCACGCCGTCGCCGCCCGCCAGATGCGCGGATTCGGGGGCATGCTTGCTTTCGAACTGCGCGATGCCTCGCTGGCGGAGGCCGTGCTCAGGCGCTTTCGTCTCGTGTTGCCGGCCTTGAGCCTCGGGGGCGTCGAAAGCCTGGTCTGCCTCCCCAGCCGCACGTCGCATCGCAAGCTGAGCCCGGCGGAACGGGAAAGCGCCGGTATCGGTGACGGTCTCCTCCGCGTTTCGGTGGGGGTTGAGGACTTGGAGGACCTGATCGAGGATTTCACCGAAGCCCTCGAGGTGGCTGGGTGCTGCTGACCCAGAGATTCCCTGCCCACTTGCCCCAACGGCGTGCTCTACACAATAGGCAAATCGGGTTCCCCTCCGACCTGCTCGGTGGGAAGTTCCGGCCACACTCTGTGATTCTCCATGAACCTGACCCACTGGAGGCACTCACCCATATGAAAATGACCGCTCGCACCGCTGCTCTCGCCATCGCCGGCCTCCTCCTGGCCGGCGGCGCAACCTTCATCCTCGGCCAGCGCGACCAACGCCTGGTCACCTGCCGTAATGCGATGTCCCATATCGCCGGAGCTAAAGGCAGTCATGGGCTCGAACACCGTCTCGCGCCAGGAATCCGCGTCTCCTCACAAGCGATCTCCCCCCTCCTGGCGCGCGGCTGGGAAGGCCTCCGCTGCCCGTCGGGCGGCCAATACGACCCGGGACGTTTCACCGGAGACAAAGGAACCGGCGACGTCAGGCACGCCCCCTCGTGCAGCGTCCACGGATCCCTGGCCACGCTCGAGGCCGAGGTTCGCCGGCCGTGACTGTTCCCGGGCGAGCTTTCGGCCCTGCCCCTGGCCTGCCTAACCCTGGCCGCCGGGATCGGCTTCCCTTACGCCCGAGACCGGAGGCGGGATACGTCGAATCGATAGACGGGAACGGCTCGGCCTGTTTGAACATCGAAAAGAAAGTCGGCGGCTCTTTGCTAAGAGCCGCTACCCATCGCGGCGGTAGCGGCGTCTGGCGTATGCTGCGGTTTGAAACGGCTGAGCGAGTGCGGCTGGATCCACGGGACTGGAGAGCCTCGCTCTCCGCTTTTCGGACCCGACAGGACAAGAATGGTGGCTTGTGAATCTCATTATCTTTTGCTATCACGCAGCAATAGAACCGACCCGCCTCATCGGCAAACCCCATCACGATACCGGAATCTGGCTCAGGAGCCTCGGCAACCGCCTGCGCGTGGGCCATTCGTCGAATCGCCAGCCTCGCTTCGAGCCGAGCCAACGATTCCCAAATGGACGGTCGAAGGAAGGCTTCTGCGACAAGCCATCGACTCCTGGTTCGGTCGGCCGTTAGTCGCCAGCACTGAACCTTCCGTAAGACCACCCCCCGGACCGCGGAGCTTCAACGCCGCGGTTTCAATTCGCACCATGAAATCTTCCATCACTCCCCTGCTTGCTCTGGCCCTCCTTTGCCTGGGCCGCTTTGCCCTGCTGGCCCAGCCCGCTTCGCGCCTGGGCGACTTCAACACGATGTCCGCCGAATCTTCTTCTCTGCCCGGCCGGCCGCTGGCCGGGGACCAGTTTGCCTTCGCGGGTGGCCTGGGGTTCTTCGTGGCCGATGACGGCGTGACCGGGCACGAGTTGTGGGTGACAGACGCCACCCTCGGCGGAACCAGGCTGGTCCGAGAGATCAGGCCCGGGTACACGACCCCAGGCACCGCGTGGGATCCGCGGATCGACCAACTCACGGCGCTCGGCGCCCGCGTTCTCTTCACGGCGGCCACCAAGTTCAACGGCAACGGCTGGAACGATCAGCTCTGGACGTCCGATGGCACGGCGGCGGGGACGATCCCGGTGAGCTATCCGAACCGAGATCTCGCGCACGCGGACAGCCTGGAAATTCTCGGCCACCGCCAGGGGCTCCGCGGCCCGCAACCCCAGGCCTTTGTGGCGGCGCGGTCCGGCGACTATGGCTACGACCTGTGGCTCACCGACGGCCGGGCCGAGGGCACCCAGCGCCTCAGCCAGAGCACCCGACGCGAGGATGGCGTCGAGCGATCCAGCGCGGGCACCGCTGCGATGCTGGGGGACACGCTGATCTATGCCAGCTCGACCCGCGAACTCGGGGCCGAACTCTGGCGCTCGGACGGCACCCCCGAAGGAACCCGGCTCCTCAAAGACATCCGGCCCGGCCTGGAGGCGAACCCTGCTGGCGGCGAGCGCGGACGCAGTTCGTTTCCGAACGGCTTCGTCACCGCCGGCCCGCGGGTTTATTTCGTGGCTCAGACCGACGAAAACGGAACGGAACTTTGGTCCACGGACGGCACCGCCGCCGGAACGCGCCTGGCCCGTGATTTCTCGCCCGGCGAACTTGCTCCCGGCCAACCACGCCACAGTGACCTGTCGCTGGACAGCGCGGCGGAACTCGACGGCGAGCTACTTTTCACCGCCCCGCAAACCATCCTTCGCGATGGACAACCGGTGGACGTCGCATCGCTGTGGCGGACGGACGGGACGGACGCCGGCACGCGATTGCACGCGTCGGAGTTCACCATCCACGCGCCGCCGGCGGCGGCGGGCGGCAAGGTTTGGCTGCTCGGCTACAACAACGCCGGCAGCGGCCTGTTCGTGGCCGACGCGAACGGGTTGCGCTTCGTGGATCAGGCGATGGAGCCGCTGGCCGGAGCCGGGAACCAGGTGTTCGCGATCAACCGCTGGGGCAACCTGCTCGTGGTGAACGCGGCGACCGAAGGGATCACAGGCGGAGGCACGTTCTTCAACTCGGAGACGGGCGAGAGCCACGAAGTGGACCGGGTCGGGCCGTTGACTTCGGAGCTCAGCCCGGGCACGCCCGCAACCTTCGCCGCCTTCGGCAACCAACTCTTCTTCAGCCTCGACCTCGGGACGATCGGCCGCGAGCCCTGGACCTCGGACGGCACCGCCGCCGGCACGAAGTCGCTCAAGGACATCCACCGCGGCAATCTCGGCTTCCTCTATTCTTCGCCGCGTGACCCGGTTTTCATCAACGCTGGGAACCGTGCCTACTTCTTCGCCCAGTCGCACGATCCCAAAGTGGGCGACGCGTGCTGGGAAACCGCCGGCACGGCGGCCAGCACCCGCCGCGTCACCGGCGGGTTATTCAGCCCCGGCGCCAACCAAAACGCCCCGTGGGGCGCCGAGTTTGGCGGCGAGTTGTTCGTGAGCGGAGGCCAACTTGATGTCAACGAGCGGCTGTCCGACCTGGAACCGTATCGGGTGACCGCGGGCACGGCGACGCAGGTGCATGACCTCCATCCCGAGCCGAGCGACACCGAGCTGAACCGCAGTTCTGCGCCGGCAGCCTTGGTACAATCCGGCCCGTATCTCTATTTCGCCACCGCCCTTGGCGAACTGTGGCGGACCGACGGCACGCCCAACGGCGCCCTCATGCTCGCCGAGTTCGGAAGCCAGGCACCGTTCGGACTGACGGATTTCCATGGCATGCTTGTCTTCGTCGTCAACCACACCGACCCGGAAACTTCCGCCCAATCCATCCAGCTTTGGAAGTCCAGCGGCACCGCGGGCGGCACCGAATTCGTGGGCACGCTCCCCGGGTCGGCCACGCCTCCGCTGCAGGTGGTCGGCGATCGCGTGATGATTTTCGCGGATCCGGGTTTCTATGTCAGCGACGGCACGGCCGCGGGCACCGGCCCGCTCACGTTGCCGGCGGAGATCGGCACGATGCTGGGGTTCCATGGGCGCGACGGTTTTCCCGTGTTTCAGGGCCAACTCTGGTTCTCCGCCTCGGGCCGCAGCCAACTTCCCGGCGACATGGGCCTCTGGCGGACCGACGGCACCACGGGCGGCACGACCAAGATCCGGCCGCTGAACCAGGGCGTCCAGCTCTGGCAGGTGGTGGGCAACCGGCTCTATTTCACCAGCGAGCAAAACGTGCCCGACCCGGAGCCTAACCCTTTCCCGCTCTTCCTTGATTCCGTTGCGGAGATCTGGCGCACCGACGGCACCAGCGCCGGCACCGAACTCATCACCTACGACCTCTCCGAACGGAATGTCGTGCGGCGGATTTACGGGCTCGCCGCGGTGGACGACGTGCTTTACTTCGTCAAGGTGGAACCGGTTCACGGCGCCGAGCTTTGGCGCTGCGACGGCACGGCCGCAGGCACGGTGCTCGTCCAGGACCTCGCCCCCGGCGTGAACTCGGGCTTCGACGTCAACGCGATGCAATACGGCTTCCAAACCGCTCTCGTCGGCGACCGATTCCTCTTCGCCGCCGAAGATGAGCGCGGGGTGGACCCGTGGACGCTCGACCTCAACTCCCGCCACCTCGCTCCGCCCAAGTTCCAGCCGTGGCCCGCCGAGATCGTCACTTATCTCAAGGAACCCTTCTCGTTCTCGCCGACGCTCCAAAGCGGCGGACCCGCGAACTGGGCTGCGCACGATGTGCCTTCGGGCCTTGAACTTGACCCCAACACCGGCCAACTCTCCGGCCAGCCGACCTATCCCGGCACGTATCAGGTGACGCTTGACGCCGCGAACCAGGGCGCGACCGGGGTCATGCAATTCACCATGAAAGTGCTACCGCCGCCCGTGCTGCAACCCGGTCTTTCGCCCGAAGGGTTGGCGCTCGCAGTCTATGGCGAACCCGGCCAGCGCTTCGACCTTGAGGCAACCACCGACTTCAGGACCTGGAACAAAGTTCGAACCGATCTCGGCGTCGGGGACGCCCACACGATCACGTTCCCCGAAATGCAGGTCGGGCGCCTTAGCTTCTACCGCCTGCTGGTCCGCTAGGCCTCGTTTTCGGACGTCCGGTTCGATGGCGAAACGTCGCTCGATGAGATGCAGGCATCCAACCAACCATGAGCGACGTCACGCACCTCCTCGATCGCGCCCAACACGGCGACCCTTCCGCTGCGGGTAAACTCTTGCCGCTGGTTTACGAGGAATTGCGCCGCTTGGCCGCGCTCGATCCACGGAAGGCCGAGGTCGTGAAATTGCACCTGTTCACCGGGCTGCAAGTCCAGGAAGTCGCGACCGTCCTGGAGGCTTCGGAAAAGACCGTGCAACGAGACTGGACCTTCGCCAGAGCCTGGCTGTCCCGGGAGTTGAAGCACGATCCGAACTAAGGCTTCACGACTACGAGGCGGAAGAACCGCCTGAGCTGGGAGGTAGGCGCGGTTGTGAACACGTTGGTCGGCGCCGTCGCGGGCAACCCGTCGGCCAGGGTTTCGTACCCGCTCTCCGCCGAATCGGAAACCTGGACGCGATAGAGGCGCCCCGCCGCCGAGGGCCAGCGCAGTTCGCCCCGTCCATCGGCGAACCGTTCGATTCCTTGGATTCGCAAGACCGAAGCGGCACGAGTCGGATCAGTCCCCGCCACCCACTCCTGCCATGCCGCCAGACCGTCGCCGTCAGCATCGGCGAGTTCCGCCGCGTCGAAGGAGGGCGACGTCAGGCCGTAGAATCGCAGCCAATCGATCGGTGTTCCGTGCGCGGCGAGCAGCGAATCGAACATGGCATAGAGGATCATAGGGGCATTATCCGTGAAGGTGGCTCCCGGGGCGTAACCAACGCCATTCGAGTCAGACGCGGAGTTCCAGCCGACGAAGGCTCGGCCGTCCTTTGAGAGGTTTCCGCTGTTCGCCGCGAGAATCAGCGGGTACCCGTTGGTCTTGGTCTGGCTTAGGGGAACCCCGCCCGCGGTGGCGCCGTTTGCATGGTAGGTGATGGCGTAGGTCGCGAATTTCACCAGGCGGATGGCATCGAGATCCAGCAGGCCTTGGCCGGAAGGCTGCGTTCCCCCGATGTTCACGTCGATCTCGCCGACGTCATCGATCGGCATGCCGGTGAAGGCACTCAAGGGGAGCGTGATCCACTGGTATGTCCCGGTCGGGTTCCCGAGCAGCACCGGCTCGGTGCGCGTGGCGTTGTCCGCGTCTTTGAAGGCCACGGTGACGCTGGCGGGACCCGTGAGCCTGTAAGCGATTTGAATGGCGTCATAGGCGGCGAAGTTCCTGCCCAAACCATTGCCCATCCAGTTGTTCAGATTGAGTCCGAAGCCAGCCCACCACGACGAGAAATCGTAACTGAATCGGTAATGTTCGCGGCCTTCGTAGGGTTGGGCCTGGGAGAGCGCCATGGTTACTCCATTGGTCCAAGTGGCCAAAATGAGCGAGGCCGCATCCGTGAAAACATCGAGGTACTGATTCGGATCCTGCCCGGCCGTGACCCCGACCACGGCGACGGAGGTCGGGCTGACATTCCCGGCGACATCCACGGCAACGACGGTGTAGGTGGGACGGGCATCCGGGGCCAACCCGGTGTCCGCGAATAGCGTTCCCGCGCTCGTGCCGGCCAGGACGCCGTCCCGGAAAATCTGGTAACCGCTCACCCCGTGATCGTCGGTCGAGGGCGACCAGGACAGGTTGATCTGCGTGCTAGTCACCCCGGTGGCGGTGAGATCTTGAGGCGCCGAAGGGGGCGTGTTGTCGGCGAGCCAAACCGCGTAAAGGGCGAGCGCGGCGTTCTCGGTGTACTGGGAGCCCTCGGCGAAGGCGGTCCCCGATCCATCAGCAGTCGTGTTCCAACCTGAGAAGTAGTAGCCGGCTCTCGAGAGATTCCCAGGGTTCCCTGCCAAAATCAGGTTGAGGCCATGGGCCTTGGACTGGTTGGCCGGTGGCGTGCCACCGGTCGCGGCGTTGGCGTGATACGTCACCGGGTAACTCGCCATCCTCACCAGGCGAATGTTGTCCAAGTCCAACACCCCTTGCCCGGCCGGCCCGAACCCGTTCAGGTGGACGTCAATCTCGCCGATATCGTCCAGCGGTATGCCAGTGAACGCCGTGAGCGGAATCGTCACGACTTGGTAGATCGGCGTCGCAATCCCGAGCGGAACCGGGACTGTTCTGCTGGTGTTGTCGGCATCCACCAGGACCAGGTTGGCGGCGACGTCGCCCGTGAGCTTGTAGGCGAGTTGGATCGCGTCGTAGGCGGCGAAGTTCTTGCCCGTGCCATTCCCGCTCCAGTTGATCAGATTTAAGCCGAAACCGTCCCACCAGTTGGCGAGGTCGTAGGCGTACCGATAGTGCTGCCGACCCTCGTGCGGCTCGACCTGGGCGATCACCAAGGTGCCTCCACCCGGCCAGGTATCCTGGATCATCGATGCGGTGTCGGTGAAGATGTCCAAGTATTCGTTGGGGTCCCAGGCCGCGGTGGTCCCGACGACCGGGGCGGATTCCGGGCTGACGTTTCCGGCGAGGTCCACGGCCCGAACGGTGTAAACATAGTGGCGATCGGGCAACAATCCCGTGTCGATGAACGTTGTCGTGAAACTCGTGCCGGCGAGGAAGCCGTCCCGGAAAACCCGGTAGCCGTTCAGGCCGTAAAGATCGGTGGAGGGCGACCACGCGAGTTCAATTCGATTGGTGGAGGCCCACAACACCTGGAGGGCGCTCGGTGGGGAAGGTGCGGTGACGTCGAGAATCCACCGGGCATGAAGGGTGACCGCGGCGTTGGCGGTGTAGGGGGCGCCGGCGGCGTAATCGATCCCCGAGCCGTCCGGGACCGTGTTCCAGCCGGCGAACCCGTGACCGGGCCGCACCAACTGGCCGTCATTGGAGGCGAGGATCAGCGGCACGTCGTGCGTCTTCGTCTGGGAAGCCGGCGCGGAGCCTTCGGTGGCGCCGTTGGCGTGGTAGGTGACGGAGTAGGTGGGGACCGCGCGCCACTTCGCGTGGAGGGCCAAAGGCGCGTTCCCGAGATACGATGCGCCGGGGGCGTAGTCGATGCCGGTGCCGTCGGGCGCCGTGTTCCACGCGTCGAGGACGTAGCCGGTCCATTCGAGTTGGCCGCTGTCGGACGCCATCAGTTCCAGGGCGACGTCGTGGGTTTTGATCTGATTGGCGGGCGTGGAGCCGCGCTCGGCGCCGTTGGCGAAGTAGGAAACGGGATAGGTGACCGGGCCCGCGGTCTTGGTAATGGCATAGAGATAGCCGTAGAGCGCCTGTTTGCCGCGCATCGTTTGCTGCGGGGTGAATTCGCTGTGCGCCCATACGTAGCGCGTGTTGAAGAACAATTCACCGGCCGGCCAGTTGGCCGCGGGCGGATAGCCTCGACTGGACAGGGCCGAGGGCCGCCCCATGACCATCCCGGAGAACCAGTCGTCCATGTTCATGTAGGGCGTATGTCCCGGATGCTGCCCGGGGGTGCCGTCGTTTGGCCCGGAAGAGTAGAGAGCCGTGACGCTGCGTTCGGACGCCAGCGCCGTGGTAGCGGTGGTCATCTGGATCATGTTCAGCGGATTGCGTCCGAGTCCCCAATCCGCCTCCAGGGTCAGGGCGGTCAGCAGGTCTTGGGCGATGTTGCGATCGTCCGTCATGGCGTGCGCCACGATGGCTGCCTGCATGTTCTGAATCGTATGGAAATAGCCGAGTTCCTCCTCGGTCCCGCGACGGCTCGGACGGTTGTGACGCTGGGCCGCCAATTGCTGGCCGCGGTGAACGAAGGCCGCGCGCATCGGCTCGCGCAGGTCGGGGTCCCCGACGGGCCAAGGGGTGGTGAGATAGGCGACGCTGGCATAGTCCTGATTGTGCGCGTCGAAGCGCGCCAGGACCGCCGTGGGAGATGTCGCGATGCTTTCCGCGCGGAGCACCGCTTCCCAGGCGCGGTCGCCGGTGAGGTTGAAAAGAAAAGCGGCGGCGGTCATCTTCAGGTCTCGCCCGCGGAAAGTGGCCCCGCCCGCTTCCTGCGTGCGGTCCAGCATGGGATCGCTGAGGCTGTCAGCGTGGCGATAGGCCTGGAGAGCGGCGTTGCGATAGAAGTTCATTTCCTGGGGCCGACGGGCCAGACGGAAGGACTCGGCCAGCATCGCCGCGTTGGCCGCCGCCGCCCAGGCGGCGATGGCCGTGGCCCCGGCCTGATACATGATGTTGTCATTATCCGGATTGGACAAACCGTGGGCGTAGCCAGATCCATCCCGCAAACTGAGCCAGAAATCGACCTCGTAGCGGGCCTCATCGATGACATCCGGGATGCCATTCCCGCTCTCGGCGAGGCCCAGATCGTCGTCCTCGAGTCGTCCACCACTCAGCAAGAACGGCAGCAGCAGATCGTGGATGATGGAGATGTGGCCCAGGTGTCGGTCCCAGTCCAAAGCATCGCTGTGCCCTCCGGCCGCCGCTGGATTCTCGGGACGCCCCGGCTGCACAAAGGCGGCGAAGAACTGCGGCTCATCCCACCGGTCCCCTCCACCCGCCCACTCCGCCCGATAGGGATGCATGTCCGTCTTGAGGACCCGAAAATTTGCCGGATCCTTGGCCGGGGAAGATCGAAACAACGGGCGACGCGGGACCGGGACCATGTCGAGGCTGTCCTGGCCGATGCGCATGTAGAAGAACCCGCGGGTGGAAACCAGAAACGGATCGCGATAAACGCCGGACTTGACCTCAAAATCCTGACTGCACCCGACGCCCTCGACGGCCAACCGGTAGGTCCCTGGCGTCGCGGGGGTGGCAAAATCGGCCGCCCACACCGAGGAGCGGGTCATATCCCGCCCGAACAGATCCGGACCCGCCGGTTTCCAGAGGGCAACCGAACCGACTTCCTGCGCAGTCCCCGTCAGCACGTGGTAAAGGTAGACCTTTCTCCCGACAAAACTGGCATAGTCGCGCGCCCCGCCATCGCCCATCCAGAGATAGAGATCGGCCGCGTGGACGGCGTTGGTGGTGTCGTAGCCGACCAAATTGACTTTGATCGCCTCGCTGCGAGCCTGGAAGACGTCGAAAACCAGGTTGGTGGAGGCGAGGTTCACGTTGACCGCCGGGGCGATCTCGAGGGTGATGGGGCTACCCTGCGCCAGCGGTTGTGGCAGCCGGAGATAGATCTGGTGCTCCAAGGTGTAGGCGTAGTTGAAATCAGCGGCCGCGTCGTTCCAGGCGAGTTGGGCCATGCCATTGACCTTGGTCTTCCGGTGGATGGCCTCGGGCTGCAATCCCCCGGAATAAGCTCCGGGCCCTCGGATCGTCCAGTTGGCCGGGTTCGTGGCCTGGTCCACGGGCAGCGTTCCGTAGGGAACAACCACGTTCAGGGATGGATCGTCGACGAAGTTCCGGTACGCGGAAGGTCCGGAGGCGTTGTCCGCGAAACTCACCGCCCCCTCTTCCACGTGCACCAGGAGATAGCTCGAGTCCACGGTCGAGACGGACACGACGCGCGCGGGTGCGGCCAGGACGCAGGCCAGGGAAAGCGTCGAGAGCAAGCCGATGACGGCCGGACGCCCCCATCGTTTCAGCCGGGAACCGCCGGCTCCAACGGCGTTCGCTCGCGGCGTTGAGCCCGTCGTCGGCACGAGGGCCTGGGAACGACCGGGGAGCAGCCCGAAGCGACACGGCGATTCGGCGATCGCAGGAAGCCGGCGGGCGGCGTTGAGGCAGGGGGCAAGGGGAGGTGTCTTCATGGAGGTAGAATATCGTTGCGTAGGTTGAACGACCGTCAGGTCTCACGGTCCCGACACCCCCTACAGGGGAAAATTAGGTTACGACATTTCATCTATCAAAGGTCTTGCCAGAAGTCCAGCGCTTGGCATCTTCGGCACCACCGTGAAGATCCATCCGAAGCCGGAGCCGGCTGTTTTGACGGAGACGCGGGCGTGGTTGGGGCTGGCGGATGGGGCCGCGAGGTGGCGGACCTGGACGCCGGCGGAGCCACCGTCAACGTGACCTTCGCACCCGACGGACAGTCGCTGCTGGCCCGGCGGCCGTGGGCGCCAGGGATTTTCCTGCGTAGTTGGGTGGCGGAGGAGTGAGGCTCGAGCCGGCCCACCCCGCCACCATGCATCCTTCATCCAACCAACCATGAGCGATGTCACGCACCTCCTTGATCGCGCCCAACACGGCGACCTTGCGGCTGCGGGAGAACTCTTGCCGTTGGTCTACGAGGAACTGCGCCGATTGGCCGCGCACAAAATGGCTCACGAAGCCGCCGGACACACCTTGCAGCCCACGGCGCTCGTCCACGAAGCCTGGCTGCGCTTGACCGGATCCACTCGGCAGGAATGGCGCGGAAGGGGCCATTTCTTCAGCGCGGCCGCCGAGGCCATGCGCCGCATCCTGGTCGAGAACGCCCGCCGTAAACTGCGCATCCGTCACGGCGGCGGACTCGAACGCGTGGACCTCGCATCCATCGACCTGCCCATCGCCCGGGAAGACGAGAAATGCCTCCGGGTTCATGAAGCCCTGGATCGGTTGGCCGCGCTCGATCCACGGAAGGCCGAGGTCGTGAAATTGCGCCTGTTCACCGGACTGCAAGTCCAGGAAATCGCGGCCGTCCTGGAGGCTTCGGACAAGACCGTGCAACGGGACTGGACTTTCGCCAAAGCCTGGCTGTCTCGGGAGTTGAAGGGGGAGCCGTAGAATCCTTGCCATCGAATGTCCGATCCGGGTCGCAAACGTCGCCAGATGAGATGAATGCCCATCACGCTGCCCATGCACAAACCCAGCGACAGGCTAGAGGCACTCTTCGAAGCGGCGGCGGCCATTGACGACGCCACCGAGCGGGCCGCCTACCTCGTTCGCGCCTGCCCCGATCCGGTGTTGCGTCGAGAAGTCGAGTCCTTGCTGGCCGCACACCAAAGCCCCGACCTCCTCTTCGCCGAACCGACCACCCGTGCCGAACCGCCGTCGACCGAAGGCGTCGGCACGATGATCGGCCGCTACAAGCTGCTCGAACCCTTGGGCGAAGGCGGCTTCGGCACCGTCTGGCTGGCCGAACAACGGGAACCGGTCCGCCGTCGGGTCGCCCTCAAGCTCATCAAACTGGGGCTCGATTCCAAACAGGTCGTCGCTCGCTTCGAAGCCGAGCGCCAAGCCCTGGCCCTCATGGACCATCCCAACATCGCCAAGTTTCTCGACGCTGGCGTGACGGACGACCCTGACCATTCCGCCCTCCGCCCTCCGCACTCCGCAATCCCGCACGCTCGCCCCTATTTCGTCATGGAACTGGTGCGCGGCATTCCCATCACGCGATTCTGCGACGAGAACCAACTGGCCACCCGCGAACGGCTCGACCTGTTCATAAAAGTCTGCCAGGCCGTTCAACATGCACACCAGAAGGGCATCATTCACCGCGACCTCAAGCCCTCCAACGTCCTGGTGACGCTCCACGACGGCGTGCCGGTGCCCAAGGTCATCGACTTTGGCATCGCCAAGGCCACCCAACAGGAGTTGACCGACCGGACGGTGCACACGCTCTTCCACCAGTTCATGGGCACCCCCGCCTACGTGAGCCCGGAGCAGGCCGAAATGAGCGGCCTGGATATCGACACGCGCAGCGACATTTACAGCCTGGGCGTTCTGCTTTACGAACTGCTCACCGGGCTAACGCCATTTGATGGCAAGGAGTTGCTCGCCTCCGGCCTGGACGAAATGCGCCGCACCATTCGGGAAAAGGAGCCGCTCCGCCCAAGCACCAAGCTGGCCCAATCCCTGACTGCGGGTAAAACCGCAATCCGCAATCCGCCATCCGCAATCGAAGGGGATCTCGACTGGATCGTGATGAAGTGCCTGGAGAAGGATCGGGCGCGGCGTTACGAAACCGCCAACGGTCTGGCGATGGACCTTAAACGGCACTTGGCCAACGAGCCCGTCGTCGCCCGCCCCCCCAGCGCCGCCTACCGCTTCGAAAAAATGGTCCGGCGCCATCGTGCGGCCTTGGCCACGGGCTGCGCGTTAGTCCTGGTTGGCGCGGCGGGATTTGCCGGGGTGCTTTGGCAATGGCGGCGCGCCGATTTCAACGCCCGGGCCGAGGCCAGCCAGCGCCAACTGGCCGAACTCAATTTCCAGAACGCCCGCGACGCCATTGACCGCATGTTCATCCGAGTGGCCGACGGATTGGCTGATCAACCCCGGATGGAACAGGTGCGCCGCCAACTGCTGGAGGACGCGTTGCGGTTCTATGAAGGTTTCCTGAAGCAAAAGGCGGCTGATCCATCGGTGCAATGGGGCGCGGCCCTGGCCTATCTGCGCGTGGGCGACATCTACGACAAGTTGGGGCAATACGATAGAGGCGCGGCGCCGCTCGCCCAAGGCATCGCCATGCTGGAAGCTCTGGATCGGCGGCAACGCTTGTCAGCACGGGGCCGGGAGGAATTGGCCTCGGCTCATGGCCGTCTGGCGTTTGCAAATTACTGGCTGCGACCTGACACCAAGCTCGCTTTGGCACACCGCCAAAAGGAATTGGCCTTGTTTCAAGAACTGCAGCGGGAATTCCCGACCGAGCCCAAATACTCGAGACAGACGGCCAGCATCCATGTGGACGTGGGCAACGTGCTCAAAGCGGCCAACCGGCCCGAGGAAGCCATCGATCATTTTGAGCAGGCGCTCAACCTCTGTGAACGACGGCGCATCGACTTCCCCGACTTGCCCGAGGATCGCACGCTCACCGCCCACATTCACCATTGGCGGGGGGCGGCCCTGGAATTCACTGGTCGATACGAGGAAGCGGAGCGGGCCTACCGCACCGCGCACGACCTGCGGGTGCAAATGGTGTCCGAACAGCCCAACCAGGCTTGGCTGCAAAACACCCTGGCGCACGTTCGGACCTACCTGGTCGAACTGCTGATGAAGACCGGGCGTTTGCCGGAGGCTCAGGCGCTGTCCCAACTCTCCGTGGCGCAGCACGAGGAGATCCTCGCGAACCATCCCGACGTGGGCGACTACCGCCGCTGTGCCGGAGCCGCGTTCGAAAGCTTCGGGCGGCTCCAGGCGGCGCTGGCGCGGCCGCGCGAAGCCGAGGCCGCCCTGCGGCGGAGCGTGGCGATTCGCGAGAAACTGGTGACCGACATCCCCGACGTCCCGGTGCATACCGACGATCTGGCGTCGAGCTATTACAGTTTGGGTGTCTGGCTGACCGAGGCAGGGCGGGCTGATGAGGCCGGTGTTACGTTTCGTAAAGCCCTTGCGCTTTGGGAACAACTCATGGCGCCGTCGCCCAGGACGCGGGCGTGTGAACGCAATCTGGCGTGGATGCTCGCCACCTGTCCGGTGTTGGAATTCCGCAACCCGCAACGCGCCGTGACGCTGGTCAGATCGTCCATGCAGCATGAAGGCGACACGGCCCGGCATTGGTGCCTGCAGGGGATCGCCCATTACCGCGCGGCGGATGCGCCGGCTGCAATCGCGTCCCTCCGCAAGTCCATGGACCTGGCCAACACCGCCGACGCCAAGCCATGGCTCTTTCTCGCCATGTGCCTCCAGCAACAAGGCGACCACACGCAGGCCCGGCAATGGTACGACAAAGCCGTGGCCTGGATCGACAAGGTCCACCCCGGGGACGAGAGCTATGCTCGTTTCCGGGACGAAGCGGCCCAGGTGCTCGGCGTCGTGGCCCGCGGCGACGACCTGAGCCGCGGCCCCGCTTCACCCCCACTGAAAGAACCATGAATACCTCCCTGATCGCGAACCACTCGGGCGCCAATCCGGCGTCCGCACCAATCGACACCCCGAGAATCGTTCGAACCATCCAGCCGCCACTCCTTGCCTGCTTCCTTCTCCTCGCTCAGGCCACCGTCGCGGCCCCGGCGCATTGGCACCAGTTTCGTGGACCCAACGGCGCCGGGATCGCCGAGGACGCACGGCCGCCGATCCGCTTCGGTCCGGACACCAACCTGCTGTGGAAAACCGCGCTGCCGCCCGGCCATTCCTCCCCCGTCGTTTGGGCCGATCGCATCTTCCTCACCGCGTTCGAAGGCGAGACGAAGAAACTGGAGACGCTCTGCTTCGACCGCTCGACCGGCAGGATTCTGTGGCGTCAGGACGCCCCCGCCGAGAAGATCGAGAAGGTCAACCGCATCAACAACCCGGCCGCCAGCACCCCGGCCACGGACGGCCAAACCGTCTTCGTTTACTTCGGATCGTTCGGTCTGATCGCTTACGACTTCGACGGCGGCATGCGTTGGCAAAAGCCGTTGCCCGTCGCCAAGACACGCTTTGGCCACGGTACCGGCACTTCGCCGATCCTCGCGGGCGACCGGCTGATCGTGGACGTGCATCTCGACAAAGAGTCGCACCTGCTGGCGGTCAATTGCCGCGACGGCGAGACAGTCTGGAAAGCAGCCGAACCGCTGTTCAACGAAGGCTGGTCCACGCCGTTGGTGTGGAGCGAGGCCGACGCCGAGTTGGTCGGCGTCCTGAACGCCGGCAAGTTCACGGCGGTCGACTTGTGGACCGGCGTTGAACGCTGGTGGGTTCATCGTCTGCCGAATCAGATCTGCGCCACGCCGGTCGTGAGCGATGGCGTGATCTACCTCACCGGCACCGGAGTCTTTGGCGAGCGGCACGAACTCATTCCTCCGCCAAGCTTCGAGGAGGCGATTGCCCGCTACGACACGAACAAGGACGGACGCATCGGCACCGACGAAATCCCGGAGAATCTACTGCTCGTGAATCGCCAGGGCTCTCAGGGCGAGGGCAACGTGGGCTTGCGCGAGTCGCTGCTCGCCGGGGCCAAAAGCAAGAGCTACAACCGCGAGGAATGGGAAAAGGACTTGCGGGAATACGATGAATTCGTCCGCGGTGACCTGATGAAGTCCGTCCTGTGCGCCGTGCGAACCGGCGGAACGGGGGAGGTGACCGAGTCGCACCGGGTGTGGTCCGAGCCGAAGGGCGTGCCTGAAGTCCCGTCACCGCTGCTCTATCGCGGCCGGCTTTATGGCGTGAAGAACGGCGGCGTGTTCCTCTGCCGCGACGCCGCAAGCGGCCGGACGATTTTCGAGCAACGCCTCGGGGCGCCCGGCGGCTACTACGCCTCACCCGTGGCCGCCGCGGGTCGCATTTACACGGCGTCCGATCGCGGCGTGATCACGGTGCTCCAAGCGGGCGACCGGCTCCAAGTGTTGGCCCAAGCGGACCTGAAGGAAGCCATCATGGCCACGCCCGCGCTCGTGGAAGACAAGCTCTACGTCCGCAGCGCGGGGCACCTGTGGGCATTTGGCGAAGAGCAACCAGCCCAAGACTGACGAGCCATGATCGCAAACCCAACTCCCCTGGGGTGAAGAGTGTCTGCTCACTTGGAGCCAGTTTGAAAACTCCGTGGAAACGCCGCGTGAGGGCACGCGGCCTACAGCAATCGGCCGCTATGACTGCCAAACTGTAGGCTCGGTGCCCTCACCGGGCGAATTCTCGGACAGGCTCTTAGGCACTTATCAATGATTCGAGACAGGCCCGCAGTCGGGTCGGCTGCTCAACCAGGTCAGCCAGGGTGTAGCCATCCAGGACGCCATAGAACGCCTCCGCCGCTTCATCCAACACGCCTTTCAATCGACACGCGGGAGCGATGCGGCAGGGACGGCCTTGCCGGTCCAGACACCCGATGACGGTGTCGCTCTCCTCCCCCAAACGCACCACGTCACCGATTCGGATCTCTGCAGGCGGCCGGGCCAGCGTAAATCCGCCGCCGATGCCCCGCTGCGTCTGCAGATAGCCGCTGCGCCCGAGGTCGTGGACCACCTTCACCAGATGATGCCGCGAAATGCCGAACGCGCCGGCCACCTCGTCCACCGTCACCCGTTTCGGGCGGCGCAACGCGGCCTGCATGAGCACGCGGCAGGAATAATCGGAGTACGCGCTTAGTCGCATCGAGCCGCACCCTGAGCGCTCGCCAAACCCGAGGCAAGGTCAAAGATATATTTGCCATGCAGCTTTTCCCTGGCTATCCTCAAGTCCGTTGACCACCAAAAAGAGAGACTATCCCCTACCCCATGATTGACCAGGTCACCGGCGCGGAGGAACGAACGGGAATCGTTGCCGAGGCGCGCGAACAACTTGATGAAACGAAGGAACCTATGCACCGCATCGAAGGCGTCTATCGCGAAGTGATCGAGAAATCGGAGTGGGTGGCGATCGCCACCTCCGGCCCGGACGGACCGCACCTGGCCGCGTGCTGGACGCGCCATGTGTTGACTCTCGGCCTGGACGGCGATGAAATCCTGATTCCCGCCTGGCGCTACGAAACGACCGGGCAGAATCTCCAGCGCGATCCCCGCGTCGAGTTGCTCTTCGTGGCCCGCGACGTGCCGCACACCGAGGGCCAAGGTCAGGGCTGCACGGTCGTCGGGCGGGGTGAACTGCAAACCGCCGGTCCGGCCGCGGAGCGCGTGAAGACCCAGTTTCCCTGGGCGCGCGGCGTCCTCGTGGTCAAAGTCGACGACCTGAAGACCCACCTGCCATGAGTCGCCAACCACGCTTCACTAGGCTTACTCCATGAATACCCAGGCGTCCTCCCTCCCAAAGGCCCATTACGACGTCGCCGTCATCGGCGGCGGCCCCGGCGGCGCCGCGTTGGCCACGTTTTTGGCGCGCCACGGCCATCGTTGCGTCGTCTTCGAGCAGGCCAAGTTCCCCCGTTATCACATCGGCGAGTCCCTCATCCCCCACACGCACGGTATCTTTGACCGCCTCGGCCTGTTGCCGGCATTGCGCGCGTCCGCCTTCCCGGTGAAACACAGCGTGCGCTTTGTGGCGGCCAGCGGCAAGGAGTCCACGCCGTTCTACTTCTCGGAGACCATTCCCGGCGAACGCGCGCGCACCTGGCAGGTCGAACGCAGCCAGTTCGATAGCCTGATGCTCGACCACGCCCGCGCCAACGGCGTCGAGGTTCACGAGGAGTTCTCTGTCGAAACGGTGCTGTTCGAAGACCGACGTGCGGTCGGCGTGCGGATCGTGCCCGCGAACGGTTCCCCGGCGGAAGTGAGGGCAAAAGTCGTGGTGGACGCCTCCGGACGGGCGTGTGTCATTGGCCAGCAGTTGGGGCTACGCAGCGAACTGCCCGAACTGCGGAAAGCTTCGGTTTGGGGCTACTATCGCGGCGGCAAGAGACTGCCTGGCATTGACGCTGGCGAAACCACCATGTTCCTCATTCCGGGCGGCGGCTGGTTCTGGTACATCCCGCTGCCCGACGATACCGTGAGCGTGGGCCTCGTGGCTGATCCCGAGTATGTTTTCTCGCAATCCGACGACATGGAAGCGGCGTTCACGCGGGAAGTCGCCATCTGCGCGCCGCTGGCGGACCGGCTCTCCGCGGCCACGCGCGCAGGGCCGGTGCGGGGGACGCGCCACCTCGCCTACTTGAACCGGCAGACCTGCGGCGACGGCTGGGTCATGATCGGTGACGCCCGCGCGTTTCTCGATCCCATCTACTCGTCGGGCCTCTATCTGGCCTTGGGCTCCGCCGAACTTGCCGCGCAGTGCATTGACGAGGCGTTGCGATGCGGGGATGTCTCCGCGGCCCGCCTGGGACGCTTCGAGCCGGCGCTCTGGAAAGGCGTCGAGGTTGTGCGCCGTTTGATTCACGCCTTCTACGACCCGTCGTTCAGTTTCCCTAAATTCGTCGAACGATTCCCCCAACATCGCGCCGCGCTGATTGACTGCCTGATCGGCGACGTGATGAAGGACCTGAGTGCCTTCACCGCGGCGTTGGCGCAGATGACACCGCCACCACCGCCGCTGGGGACAAGCGCGGCGGGACCTGGCTGACCTTTTCGCTGAAACTCGGCACGGTGACCCCCAAGATAGTGGCACGGATTCCTGATCGCGGTTTTTTTCGGTTGAGCCGGCAATCTGTCTTGGTCTGATCCGCCTCGTGGTTGACCGCCAGGATCGTGGCACCGGTCCAAGGTCTTTTCCGGCGGACAACCACGCCACGGGATTCTGAGATTCTTGCGAGGAAGCGGAAAAGCAGTAAAGGTCGCCCGCACTCCAGGACGCTTCACGATCGTAAGGGCCGCTGCGAAGTCCGCCACGTTTTGGCGCCAGTTCGCTGACGCTTTGGGAACATCCGGAGTCCACGACGACAAGCGCACCCTTGTTCCAAGTCCTTGACAGAATCAAGAGCCGCCCCGCGTGCGCTTCGACTGCTTTCGTGAGCAACCACGACTCGTCCTGGTTTAGTGTTTGCGTAACCGGAAGAACTGCTGCGGACCGAGGGCCTCCCTGCTCGTCGTCACACGGTCTCCCACGGTGACTGGCATCGCCGGGACGGTCGTCCAAGAAGCGTCAGCATTCGGACTCGCGGCGGATTGGAGCACATAGCCCGCAGCCCAGGCGGGCCAGGCCACCACGAGCTGGTTGTCCGACCGGGTCAGGTTCACCGCGGGGCGCGGCGCGATCGCCATCCCGTGGATATTGTTGATCGTGGTCCGGACCACCAGGGTACCCTGCCCGGTCGCGGGGTCGATGCGCACGATGGGTGACTGTGAGACAAAATCGGCGGCATACATCGTCCCGTCGTGGTCAATGGCCAGGCCCATCGGGTTCGACAGACCGCGCAGCGACTTGACCAGAGTGCGTTTGCCCGCCACTGGGTCCACACGGTAGAGCGCGGTGGGTTCGATGGCGTAGAGCGTGCCGTCCGGATGCCACGCCAGGTCCATGATGTTACCTCCCGCACCGCTGGCACCCACGCGCGTCGCCCTGCCGGTGACCGGATCTACCACATAGAACGAGCCGTCGAATCCGGCGTTCACGCCGAGGAGCCGACCGTCTGGCAGACAGACGAGCCCCATCAGCTTCGGGATGGCCAGGCCGAACACGGTGGCTTTCCCCGTCACCAGGTCGAAGGTCGCCAATCGCGGCGTCCCAGAACTACTCCCGGCCGATTCGACGGCGGTGTAAACTGTCCCGCCGGGGTCGAAGGCAACCGCCATGGCGCCTTGGACCCCCGAAGAGCCGATCACGGTCACGTTGCTGGCGCCGACATCAATTCGAACCAGTTGCCTGCCACCCACGCCTTGGCTGGTGGCGTAGAGGATGGGATCGGCTCTCGTCTCCACAGGACACGCCGACAGGGCAAGCCAGGCAGTGAGGATCGCTGCCATTGTGTTCTTTGTATTGTTCATAGATTATCTGCTTTGTTTTGTTCTTGTTGGCTACGGCGAAAAACCGGGTTGCAAACGGAATCCCAAATCCGTCATGCCGACCATTCCGTTGTAGAGTGGTTCGTCTGCTTTTTTTGGCCGGCTGCTGCGGGCAGCGGACATTCACGGTTTCAAACGACACTTCTTGCGTTGAGGT
>CAZVRY010000002.1:0-18678 GCA_964629545.1 uncultured Verrucomicrobiota bacterium
CATTACCTTGCACAAAACCCAGCCTCTCCACCTCGCTTTGCCTGTTCCGGCTCAACTTCGCAAAGAACAGCTCAAGTCCTGCCGGAATGGGCCGATACCCTAAGGCAACGGCTTCGCCTGGCAGGACGCCGGCGAAGGCCAGGAGACGGCGGAAGGCTCACGCCTACGCCGGATCCGAACTCTCGGAAGGATGCCGTATGATGTTTTCTTTCCTTCTTGCCGCCGGTTGGGCTACGACCATCAACGCCACGGCCGCTGCGCGCCGTCTTCGCCACCGTCACTGCGCCAAGTAGGCGCCCAGGGATTCCTGGGGAGGTGACTTGGCCGGCCTGGGGACGAGGGCGCGGCGGAGGCGTCTGCGCGCCCAGCGGATTTCCTGGTAGGCAAAGGCTGCCACGCCGGGTTGGTCTTCGACTTGGATGGGAGGGCCTGGCTCCAACCGTCCACGGTCGAGGGTGGCTGACTGGGTGGCAGGTTCGTGGTGAAGTCCCGCTGCGTTGCCCGTTCGCCCCGGCGATCAATCCGTCAAACCCCGCTTCCACTGAAGGACGGTCGCCCTCAGGTTCCCGGCGATCACGATCTCCGCGTGCCCGTTCCCATCCACGTCCGCCACCCGCGCGTGTTCACGGTCGCCCGGGAGTCTGAAGCCAGCCGGCAACTCATGCCGCAACCGCACGCGCAGCCGATCGTCCGTGACGATAATGCTGGAGGCGCGCAACCAAATCTCCGCGGGCGCCTCCAGGTCGTGACTGCCCAGGTTCGGTCGGACAAAGTCCAACTCGTTCGCCTCGAACACCAGTTCCACCCGGCCGTCTCCGTCCAGATCGCGGACACCGACGACGCATGTGCTCACCTCCGTGAAGCGAGGCTCGACCAGGGTGACGCGCGCGATCAGGTGTAGATCCGAACCCAGGATGTGCGCCTCCCCCTCGCTATCGGCGAAAATGATCTCCGCGGCGCCGTCCTGGTCGAAATCAAACAACGCCGGCGCGGTGAAGTGCTTCCCCACGTCGTAGCTTGCCCCGGCTTCCTCCAGGTCAGGCTTCAGTTTGAGCAGCCGGCCCACTTCCGGCAGACGTTCGGTGGCGCGCGCGCTTATCCCCGCCGAGAACGAGAACGACATCATCGAAGGTGGCGGGCGGCTGCCGCAGGCACAAGAGCGAGGCGTAGACCAAGGCGTCGCCGACGGCGCGGGTGCGGACGTGGCGGCCGTCAGCGTCGATTAATCCCACCCACGCCTGGCCGTCATCGGTGCCGTCGGGTCCCCGGTTGCCGTTGTTGACGGCGGCGCCGGCCCAGAGGAATCGGGTGGGTTGGTCACCCGCTGGTCCCAGCGCCAACACACTCACGACGTCGGGGCCGGTCTCGTAAAACCAGTGGTTGGTGGTGGCCACCTCGCCGAGCACCGTGTTGGTGATCAAACCAAAGCAGGCGACGCCCCGGGGACGGAGGCTGTGCCCGGCGTGCCGGATGGCCAGAACTACGGGTTCGCGCTGGCCGCCTCGGAGGCGCTCGCCCTGCCCGACGTAAGCCAGGCGCACGTGATCCTGTTCCAGGCTCCCCGGCAGTTGATCCCAGGGCTCCGCGGGCATCTGGAAGCGCCGGGTTTCGCGGAGGTTCTCGTTCAGGCAAGCGAGGACGACCTTAGAGGATTCGCGCCAGCCGACCACGGCTTCCCAGAGGAGTTGGCCGTGGGCGTCGGGGATCTGGTTGACGGCATAGACCTGCCAGGCCTTGGCGTCCAGCGGGCCCTCCCAGTAGGCCAGCTCGCGCCCGTTCGCGTCCATGAGCGCAAGCCAGGGAATCCGCCGCCCCGCCGACTTGCTGCTCAGGAAGAACTCCTCCCGGCCGTCGTGGTCCCAATCTCCTACCAAGGTACGAGCGACATGGAGGCCGTGAGGCAGACTGAAACGGCCGGTCTCTTCGAGCCTGGGACGCCAGTGCCGGTGGACCCAAACCCCCATGGCCACCCCGACCACCAAAACCACCGCCGCCAACACGGCATTCCGCCACCCGCGCGCCTTGCGCTCCGCTACCCGCAGACGGTTGATCGACTGACCCGCCCGCAGACCTTCGAGTTCCTCGCGCAAGGCCTGAATCGAGCCGTGGCGCTGGACCGGGTCGGGCTGGCAGGCGCGGACGATCACCCGGTTGAGTTCCTCCAAGCCGTGCCGATCCGCGTAGGACGGCAGATCGGTCGGCAAGGCGGGAAACTGGTCCACGTCCTGACCGAAAGCCGCCACGTAGAGGACCATCCCGACGCTGTAAACGTCCGTCAGCGGCCCCTGCTTTTCCAGGGGCGGCACATAACCGCGCGTGCCGAGGATGGTCATCGTCTGGTCCGCCCCGGCCACCAGGCCGACGTCCGTGAGTTTGGGGCGGCCATGCACATAGATGACGTTGGAAGGCTTGATGTCGCGATGGACCAGGCCGCAGGCGTGGAGGAAGGCCAGCCCTTCCGTCAACGCCAGCCCCAACTCGAGGCACTCGTCAAACGGCAGGCGCCCCCGCCGTTTCAATTCGCGCTGCAACGTGCGCGGCGTGTAATGCTCAGGATCGATCTCTTGCCCGCGCTCCACGTCGTCCGCCAACTCCATCACGTAATAGAGCCGGCCATCCTCCAGACCCACCTGAAGGATGGGAAGCAAGGCGGCATGACGGCAGGAGAGCGGTTCGTAATGGCGCAGGCCTTCGAGTTCGCGCTCGAACGGCCGGGCATCCGGAAAGGCGTCGCGGCGCACCACCTTCACCGCGTGGAACCGTCCGGTGGCACTGCGCGCCAGCCAGACCTCCCCGTAGCTCCCGCGCTCGATCAACCCCAAGACCTCGTGTTCGGGCACCCACGGCTTCGTTCCGGACCTCTCATTCATACGCTCACTCGGTTCTGCCAGCCCCAATAACCACACGCCGCGCCCCCTCGCAAGCCGACAAGCCCCATCCCCAGCGGTTCTCATTTTGGAAAAAGCATGCCCCCTCTCCCCATCCCTCTCCCCGCGCGGATACTACCCTTTCGCGGAATCGGCGCGGGGAGAGGGTGGCCGGAGGCCGGGTGAGGGGTCATCCACACCTCAAAATGAGAATGGCTGCCCCATCTCCCATCCCCCATCTGCTATCCCCCCTCCCCCCCCCCTTCCCATTCCTTCCGCAACCGCCCCACCTGGGCGCGGAGGAGGCGGGCGATGCGATGTTTGGCCAGGTAAACCTGCGCGGCGCTGACGCCCAGCGTGCGGCACACCTCCGCCCGGGACCAATTCTTGACCGCGTAGAGGTCGAAGATCTGGAATTGGGTTGGGCTGACGGTCGCCTTGACGCGCCGGGTCGCCTCAGAATGGGTTTATGCCTACGATCCCCTCGGCCGCCTGGCCCGCCAAATCGAACCCAACGCTACCACCCGAACCGTCGCCTACGACCGCAACGGCAACAAGACCGGCACCAGCGAACGCGGCACGCTCCGCTGGCCTCGGCCCTCGGCGCGCGATGAGAGCGCCAGCTACACGCCCTCAGGCCGGCTCATCGAACGTCAACTCGCGACCCCGGACGGTGCCGCGGCGGTTTCCTATCAGCATGACGCCAGCGGCAACATGATCCTGGCCACCGGCGATGGCCAGTCCTGGGCCCTGAGCTACGATGAGGACAACCGCACCCGTTCAATCCGCTGGGAATCCGGCCAGGTCAGCCGGACGATCACCAATCGCTACGACGCCCTGGGCCGGCGCGTCGCTCGCGTCCTCGATGGCGTGGAAACCCGCTACGTCCTGGACCTGGCGGGTTCGATGGAACGGATCCTCTGCGACATCGCTCCCGATGGCCAGATCGCGGCGTGGTACGTGCACGGCCCCGACCTGGCCTATCGCGTGGACGCCGCCAACGGCCTGACCTGCTATCACGCCGACGCGATGGCGAACATCATCGCCCTCACCGACGGCCTCGCCAACACGGTCGCCCAATACGCCTACACCCCCTACGGCCGCGTGCTCGGTTCCACCAATCTTCAGCCTTCAGCCCTCAGCCCTCAGCCGTTTCTCTTCGTCGGCGCCCAGGGCGTCATGGAAGAACTCCCCGGCCTCTACTTCATGCGCGCCCGCTACTACTCCGCCGACACCGCAACGTTTCTGTCCACCGACCCGGTCAAAAGGATCGGACCGGGGTGGAGACCTCTGCTATACGAATACGTACAGGGACAACCGCATCGCGCTGTCGATCCTTCGGGTGAGACACTCGCGCCTCTTGACTTCATCGACATTGAATGGCCGCTTCAGCGTATCCTCACGCGCAAGCTGATCGACTGGGACATACTGAAGCCCTACGAGGGTCACTTATACGCATCCGATGATGGTTCCTACATTTATGATCCCGGTGTCGTAAACGACTATCTCGATGCGAGATTCCAAGATTATGTGGAGTATAAGAATCGCAGCAACTCCGGGAATGCCAGCCAACGACGTAGCGCGCATGACGATTCTCATGGGTCTGAGGCAGAAGAGGACGGTCAAATGGGGACGACGCGTGGCATCTCGATACAAGTAGAGGTGTATTCCGCCCCTCCGTCCAGACAGGGAATGTCGCAAGAGCCAATACCCGCACGGAGCAGGGTCGCCGTGCGCACTGTGCCTGCCTACAACAACGCCACCCTGGCCAATGTTCTCATGTCGGCTTCACCAGCGGCGAGGCAGGTCATGATGAGAGCCCTCGAGTCCGACCCCACCCGCCCGGACCTGTCAGGTGGAGGTTCGGGCGGGGGTGGAACTGACCGCCTCGGTCGCACCGTCAAGACCGACGGCGCTGGCAGCGAGTATTACGACAAGGGCGGCGGGCGGCGGGATTATTCCACCGCCTCGATCATGAAGATGGTTAAGGAAAGGAAGCCCCCTGCAAAGAAAGGGCGAAAGTGACTGGTGAGGCTGCACGGTCAAAGGCTTGTCCCGGGAGCGAGGACTGACGGCGGCCTCATCGGCAAGAGAGCATTTTTATGAATCGATCCGGTCCTCACATCTCGGCCCGCGGGCAAGTGGTCCGGGGCCTGGTGTTGGCATGCAGCGTGGTTTGGATAAGCATTGCGCTGCCGGCCGAGAACCTGGCGCTGGGAAAAAGCGCCACCGCAACCAGCAGCCTCAATGCTTCCGTGGGTCCGAGTCTGGCGGTGGACGGGGATTACGCGAATTACTGGCAAGCCAACGACATTACGGCCTCGTTGACCGTAGACCTTGGGCAACCGTATCCCATCGGAATCGTGCGGTTATTCGGGCTGGGAGGATCGCCCACGGCGCAGGGCGAACTCCTGGTTGGACTTCAGACCACCGACATGACGGCGGTGACCAACTTCCCGGCATTCAGCGGCGCCTCCGTGACGGTCCAAGTCAATCGGACCATACGGTATCTGAAGTACAACGCTCACGGGGGCGCCGGCTTTCCGGTGCTCGGCGAGTTGGAGGCCTTCGCAGCCGGCGCAGAGACTCTGCAATGGGAGTTGGCGACCGGGGCAGCGCCCTGGCCCGGCATGTTCGGTTCTGCTGCCGGAGTGTTCCATGGAAGACTGTGGCTCCTGGGTGGGGGCGGAGACACTTGGGCCACCAACGGAATCTGGTGGACCACTGATGGCATGCAGTGGACGGCTGTGCCCCAAAGCGGGGATCGGTGGAGCCCGAGGATGTTTCATCGTTGCGTGGTTCATGACCGCCAATTGTGGATCGTCGGCGGCTCCAATCGAGGATCCCCGGATGCCACGAGGGCTTTCTACAATGATGTATGGTCGAGCTACGACGGGACGAACTGGCAGCAGAGATTGGAGAACGGCCACGCCTCCTGGCCGCCCAGGATGCTATTCGGACTAAGTGCCCTCGGCGGGACGCTCGTGCTGTATGGGGGCCTCGTGGCCAACGCGGGCGCAGGGGTCTGGTCGAGCACCGATGGCCTGGAATGGCAATCGTTGACGTCCAATCCAGGCTGGAGCCCTCGTTACGGTTTTGGGGACGCCGTGTTGGACGGCAGGATTTGGTTGCTCGGAGGTTCCGATGGCAACAACAACCTCAACGACGTCTTCTCGAGCAGCAATGGAACCACCTGGACCAGCGTGAGCCAGCCGCGTCCCTGGAGCGAACGGAGGTTTATGCCAGTCGTCTCCCACGACGGGGCCATGTGGCTTCTGGGGGGGTATAACACCGATCTATCCAATGTCTGGAGCAGCACGAACGGCATTACCTGGAGACCCGTCGTCGCCACGGGTTGGGGCGCCAGATGGCATCATGCAGCGGCGGGCTATAAGCGCCGGCTCTGGGTCATCGGCGGTGACAGTCAGGACGTGCGCGGTTTGACCGATGTGTGGCGATCCTGGGTCATTGATGACCCCTCCAAGGACTCCGACGGCGATGGGCTCAAGGATGTGGTCGAGGATGGCGATGGCGACGGCGAGATCGCCGGGGATTTGAATTTCAACCGCACCCTGGACGCGGGCGAAATCTGGACGGAGACGGACGCCGCGGATGCCTTGGGAGACGCGGATGGCGACGGAATGCTGGACAAAGATGAGGATGCGGACCTCGACGGGAAGATCGCCGGAGACCTGAACAACAATCGCAAGCTGGATCCCGGGGAAACCTGGCTGGAGTCGGACCCGCTCCACGCTGACGTGGACGGCGACAGCATGGAGGATCGATGGGAACTCCGCCATGGACTGAATCCCGCGGACCCCCTCGATGCCGGCCTCCCTTCGGCGGAGCCCAGGCTGACGAACCTGCAGAAGTACAGGTTTGGATTGAATCCGGCCGTCGCCGACACCGACGGGGACGGCTTGGGGGATTACGATGAACTCTACGGGCACGGCTCCGATCCTCTGGTGCAAGACACCGAGGGCGACGGCATGCCGGACGGCTGGGAGGTGACCTATGGCTTGAACCCCAGGTCCGACGACGCCGGCCAAGACCTGGATCTCGACGGGGTCTCCAATCTGATCGAGTACCAGCAGCGCGACGCGGGGTATCGCGTCGACGCGGCGGCTTCGTTTGGCGAGGACCTCAGCGACTACGAACGGTTGTTCGGCACGCAGACCAACCGGTTCTATTACGACAAGGGCAATCGTCTGATCGGCGCGGACTACAATCGCGGCGCGAACGGCCTTTCGATCGCCTATCTTTACGACGACAACGGAAACATCATCCGGCAGAGGTTCCTGGATCGTGACGCCAACACCAACGGGCTGCCCGACCTGTGGGAGTTCCTGCAACGGCTCACCAACAACACCCCTCCCACGGCCGATACCGACGGCGACGGGTGGACAGATGCCCAGGAATGGAAAGCCGGCAGCCTGGCGGGTGACCCCCTCAGTCAACCCAACCTCCCGGGCGCGCCAGGGGGCCTCGTCCAATCCGCCCCGCGGACCCAAGTTCTGCCTTTGCCCAATACCGGCCAGGGCATGGCGACGGTGGCGGTGCGCGTTTGGGATGGTGAAGGGAACCTCGTGTTGCCGGAACTCCAGTGCTCGACCAACGCCATGTTGACGTGGTGGGACGGCACCCTCGTCGGCTGGGATGGAACGGCGCTGAGCCCTGGCTCGGCGTTGCCCAACGGCACGACCCATGAACTGAACTGGAATGCGGGCGCCGACCTCGGGCCAGCCTACACCAACACCCTCTGGCTCCGGGCTCGCGCGCGCGATGTCTCTCTGATCGGCCCTTGGTCGGCGCCCGTGGCCTACAACGTCGAGATCTCCCTCGGCAATCCCGTCGCCGCCAACGACACGGCCGCCACCACCGAAGACAACCTGGTCGAGATAGCGGTGCTCGCCAATGACAGCGTGGCCAACGGCCAAACGCTCACGATCGAGTCGGTGTCGCCCGCCGCCCACGGCAGCGTGATGGCCACGCCGAGTCAGACGATTCTCTACACCCCCGAGGCGGACTTCGCGGGCGAGGACGGTTTCACCTACACCGTCACGGATGGCCTCGGCGGCACCAGCACGGCCAGCGTGCGGGTGGTGGTGACGGCCGCGAACGACCCGCCCGGCGTGCCAGCTTACCGCTTCGCGACGCTCGAAGATCAGCCGTTAGGTCTGCGCTGGAATCCCGCCCGCGATGCCGAGGGCAACACCGTGCGCCTGGTCGCCGCTGGCCCGTCGTCGCAGGCAGGCGGAGCGGTGGAGGTGCAAGAGGGCGTGCTCACGTATCGACCGGCCCCGGACTTCAACGGCACGGACACGTTCGGCTACACCGTGGAGGACGACGGCCAGACTGACGGCACCAACGACTTCCGCAGGGCCACAGGAATGATCACGGTCGAGGTCGGCCCGGTGAACGACCCGCCGGTCCTCGCCGTGCCGGGCCCGTTGCGGGTGGACGAGGACACCGTCCTGACCCTGGGCGACACCAACGCGATCCGAATCTCGGATGTGGACGCCGGGCCGGGTCAGCTTGAATGCAGTCTCTCCGCGGTGCGCGGTGCGCTCTGGTTGGCGGACACGAATGGACTGACGATGGTGCTGGGGACGAACGGAGGTCGCGCCCTGGCGTTTACCGCGACGCTGGCGGAAGCCAACCGGGGGGTGTCGAACCTGGTCTACCGGCCGGAGCCGGACTACCAAGGCAGCGACGTTTTGACCGTGTCGGTCAACGATCGAGGGAACTCGGGTCAAGGCGGTCCCGGGTTCGACGCCCGCGCGGTCCTCCTCAACGTGGCTCCAGTGAACGACGTTCCTCAGATCGTGCTTATCCAACCGGCGGACGGCGCGGTGTTCATTGCACCGGCCACGATTACCCTCGAAGCGACCGCCGCCGATCCCGACGGGCGGGTGGTCAAAGTCGAGTTCTTCGCGGGGTTGACGAAAGTGGGCGAGGTAGCCTCCGAACCCTACCGGATGGTCTGGGATCCTGTGCCCGGCGGGACCTTCGAGATCACCGCGGTAGCCACGGACGACCTGGGCGCGACGAACTCGACGGACCCCGTCCTCGTCACCTCCAAAGAGCCGGGCTTCGTGAGACTGGAGCCGCCCGAACCGCCCGTGGCGGGCGCCTTCACGCTTCGGATCACGGGGGACATTGGCCAGGTCTACGGGATCGAGGTTTCTGTGGACCTCGAGACCTGGCTGCCGCTGGGCTCGGTCACCAACCTGACCGGGACGATCGAGTTCAGGGATCCTGCACCGCCGGAGCCCGGAGGCCGCTTTTATCGCGCAGTGCTAAGTCCCTAGCGAGGCGTGACCTCAGACCCGCTCCGGCCCCCATTTTCGTGCAACGCGCCTTCGCCGTCTGGACCCCAATTTCCACGCCTCGCTCTGTAGAATCCTTGCCGGCAGGAGGGACGGGACGAGAACTTGACTCGATTTGATCAAGTTCTGGGCGGCAAGGATTCTAGCAGTCGGGCCCCGGCGGGATTCAAATGCACGTAGTCGCACACCGTCTTGAGGGATCCCGGCGACGTGCTGTCCACCACCAGCGCCTTGGAGCGGCCGCTGAACAGGTGGCCGGAGAGGCCGTGCCTGCGGTTGAACCGGCCGGTGTAGGTGCCCAGAAACCACTTCATCCCCGCGACCAGATTCGCTTGGGGCGTTTCCACCTCTCACCCAGGGCGGCCAGTCGGCGCTGCATTTCTTCGGGCGAAACGTCCTCGATGTGAGCGGCGATTCCCCAGCGGTGGCCGAACGGGTCGACCACGGCGCCGGAGCGGTCGCCATAGAATTGATTCTGCACGGGCCGCTCCAGCGTGGCGCCGAGTTCGACCGCCCGAGCCACCACGGCATCCACGTCCTCCACGTAGACCAGAAGCATGACCGGGGAACCGCCCACAGCCTGAGGGCTGGGGGCATTCATGGCCGGCTGATGCGCTTATGCCTTCCAGTAGCAAATGGAAACTCGCCGAGTGCCGGGCGGGACGGCAGAATCGGGGCATGCCAACTTCCTTCAGCCGTCGCGGCTTCCTCGCCGCCCTGGCCGGTGGGCCCCTCGCCGCGGGCGTCGGCTGCCGAACGCTTCGTGACTCCACCTCCGCGCCCCCACGCCTCCCCCGGCTCTTCTTCACGTCGCAAGGTCGCACAGCGCTTCTGCACGCCGATGGCGCCGGGCTTCGCAACCTCCATTTCGAAGTGCCCAACCAGGCCTCCTGGCAACCAGCCGGCTTCTTTTCCGATGGCCGCCGGGTGCTCTTCCTGGGCATAGAACCGCAGCGGGACGGCCCCGGCCGGCCGTTCGAGGAGTACTACACCCAGACCGCGCTGGTTGCCGCAGACCTCGGCTCCGCCGGATCCGCGAGCCACCCGAATCCAACCCAAGAAACGGGCCGGCCGAGTTGGCAACGGCGCCGGCCAACGAGAAAACGTGGCGCGGGGTTGGGCCGAGTCGTTCGTATGGGTGGGTGAAGGGCGCGGTCGTCGTGCGCCCGAAGCGATTAACCATCATCCTATGAAAACAACGATTCCAATCACGGTCCTGGCGCTCGGTCTGGCGGGCTTGTCCTTGCTCGGCGCCGAAGCCCCCGCCTCAGCCATGCCGTCGCCCTCTCCAAACCCGAATCCGGTTGTGTTCTTCGGGGAGACGCCCCCGCCCAAACCAACCTTCGACCTCGCGTTCGGCGGCGGTGCTATTGAATTACTGGTCGAGACGATAGAAAAGGCTTCGGGTCGGCCGTTGAATATCCTGGTCCCGGCCAATCAACCCGTCCGCATCCCCCCGTTCCGCCTGAAAGGGGTCGACGAGGACACCTTGTTCGCCGCCCTCTCCGCCCTGCGCTTGGACGATGGCAACGTGCGGCTGACTCGGGCCGGCGCGGCTTGGGTCATCCAGGTTGCCCCCGACAACCGGTTGTGCTCGACCTTCTACGTGGGACACCTCCTCAAGAAGTTCAAGGTGGAGGATATTTCGACCGCCATTCGTACGACCTGGGAGATGGGCCGGGAACGCGGCGGCGAGCTGAAGTTCCATCCGGAGACCGGCTTGCTCTTCGTCCTCGCCGACAGGGGCCAAATCGCGACCGTCACGAGCGTGCTCTCTGAGATTCGTCGCGGCGTGGAGGAGGATGAAGCCGCGCCGGCCTTGAAAGCCCTCGAGTCCAGGTGCCAGGAACTCGTTCAGGAGTTGGAACGGCGGACGAAGGCCTACCAGGAACTGGCCGCCAAGCAGGAACTGGCTTACCGGGAGCTGACTGCGATGCACACCAAGCTCCTGGAGTCGCTCAAAGGAACGACCGCCCGTTGACGGGAAAGGCGCCGACGGTCCTCGGCGGTCGGAGAAGGCAGCCGGGAGATCGAAGACCGGGGATGGGAGCGGGGAGAAGGCGCGATCTCAATCCGCGCTCTATGACGAATGCCGATTCAGAGATGGCGGAGTTGACCGCCCGGATGGCGGCGGGCGAGGAGCCGGCGTTCAACGTGCTCTACGCGCGCTTCTGCGACAGGCTTTTCCGCTATCTGGTCGTGCTAAGCCGGGGGGATGAAACGATGGCGCGCGATCTTCTGCAAGCGACCTGGATCAAGCTGGCGCGGTCCGGGCGGGTGTTCCACCAGGAGGCGCATCTGTGGCATTGGCTCACGGCGGTGGCGCGCCATCATCGGATCGACCTGATCCGCCGCCAGGCCCGCTCGGTCAACATCGTTCCCCTCGACGAGACCGCGTTGCATCGATCTGCGGAGCCGGAGGGGGAGGCGGTGGACGCGTCCTTGGCCAAGGCGCTTGGGTGCGGCCTCAGGCGGTTGGCGGCAGACGAGCGCGGGTTGGTGGACGGGTTTTACTTCGAGAAGCTGAGTCAGCAAGCCCTGGCCGATCGCAGCGGCACTTCGGTCCGCGGCGTGGAATCCCGGCTGGGGCGAATCCGGCAGAAGTTGCGCCGGTTCATCCTTGAATCACTCCGACATGAAGACTCCCCCTAACCCCTTGTTGAACGATTCGCTTTGCGACGATCCCGAGTATCAGCAGTTCCGAGAGGCGCTGCGGCAGCAGGTCAGTCTCGAGGTGCGGCGGGCGGGGTGGCGACGCCGCGCGCAGCGCTGGCTGGCGGTCGCGGCGTGCCTCGCGGCGGCCCTTCTCGCGGCAGTCTTCTGGAAGCCGCCTCCCCGTCCCGGTGACCTCGTCCGCCAGACCCCAGTTCCTGACGGGCCGGTTCCGGCGCTGACGCGGGTCCGTTCTACCGACCAGGGCTTGGCGCGCGTGATGACTGTCCCGCTTTCGCCCGGCGTAAGGATCTCCACCGCGCCGTCAACCGTCAGCGTCGTCGCCTCCACGGCGCAAGGCTTGGAGCGGATTGACGATCAGCAACTGCTCCGGCTGCCGTTCGCGGGGCGGGCCGTGTTACTGACGTTCGCCTCCGGGGACCGCCGCTTGCTCGTCGTGGCCGCGGGTGGAGAGGAGCAGGTGTTCGGGCCGTGAGGGCGGCTGTTCCGCATGGAGGACCTGGCGGCGAAGTGCTCCAAAGAGTTCTGCAAATTCCCCATCAACCGGTGATTATTCGACCATGATTCGGCGCAACATTGAATCCTCCGTGCGGCGGGCCATGACCGACACCCCCAGTCGTGCTGCTCAACGGCGCGCGGCAGACGGGCAAAACTACCTTGGCTGAGGCGATGGCCGCCGGGGGGGGAGCCCAGTACTTCACCCTCGATGACGCCGCCACGTTCGCCCTCGCCGCCTCCGACCCGTCCGGGTTCATCCGGAATCTCTCCGGTCCCGTCGTCCTCGACGAAATCCAGAAAGCACCGGGGTTGTTTCCGGCGATCAAACTCGCGGTGGACAAGAACCGCCAGCCCGATGGCTCGATTGCGGCTCTCGAGGTGAAGGCGAGCGCGACGGTGAGTGCGTCCGACTTCGCGGCGCTCAAGGCGCTGCAGGAACAACTCGGCCAGCGGGGCCGTGGTGACCCTCACGGTCACGATCGCTCAACGAACCTGTCACCCTATCGTTCACGTGGCCCCAACCACAAAGAGCCCGCCGTTGCCCAGCGTGGGGGTGGCGCGTGGACCGGGCCCGCCCATCGGGTCCTCGAGACGCCCTTCCCAGGCGTGGTGCCAGATTTCACGGCCGGTCCCGGCGTCATAGCAAACCACGGACTCCATCGGTCCGTGTTGTTCCTGGGTGAACAGCGCATTGCCGGCAACGGCGAACGACGACCAACCCGGACCCACGCGCACTTTCCAGAGTTGCTTTGGCGGGCGCTCGGACCAGTTGGTGGCCATGCTCGGACCGCGGTAAGTGCCCGAACGATCGGCGCCGCGAAAGGCAGGCCACTCCGGCTGGGCGAGATGCGCCTCGGCCAGGGGAGATCCTGGCCCTGCGCCCCCCGGCTCGGAGGCTCGAGCGGCCAGCAGTTGGCCTTCCGCGGTAGGCGCCCAGCGCCAATCCAGCGTGAGCGCGTAGTCGCCATCCATGCCGTCATTCCGAAGCAGAGCGGAAAATCCGAACCCAGCGCTGGCGAGCAGAAGCGCCGCGCCGGTCCGCACCAGAGGACGCCTGCGCCGAAACCAGGCCGCGCCCATCACGAACGCCGTCAGCCCCATCGGCAGCGTAACATAGACGGTGCCCGGCCCGCGCATCAGTGGTTCCACGATCGCCAGGGTGACCCCAAACGCCGCGCCCAGGCCCAGCAGGCCGCCCACGCGCTCCTTCGCGGTGGCACGACTTGCGGCCAGCCACCAGATGATCAGGAGGAACCCGCAAACCATGGGGCCGATCATGGCCACCATCCAATACCGGGCCAGCCCGCCCTCGAGGAGCGTGGGCACGAATCGGGCGATGATCAGGACCACGACCAGGATGATGGCGGGCCAGGTGCGGAGCGGGCCCACCTTGGCGGAGGCGGTGAGCCCGTCGAGCTGGCCGCCACTTGGATCTGGACCGCTGGTTCTATCGCTCATGGGGAAGGGGGCTGACAGTGCGGGCCGGGCACCAGCCGCGTTGGCTGTCCTCGCGGCGCCAGGATCTCCCACCACCGCGCCCGCGATCCTGAGATTCACTACTGATAGGGATTAGCCTGCTCACCGCGGACTGGACCCTAGCCGTCCCGCGGCGTCCGGACAAGGAAAAGTCCGGAGTCAACCCAGCCTCCGGCTGGCCAGGCTGGGGCGGGACTGCCGGGCGCAACCCCTGCGCAGCGAGGCATGCCAGAATCCGCGAGGCCGGACGAGCATAGACCGGCTGATGCTCAACTCGGGCGGCGAGGGTGATGGGGTCTGTGCGCTGTCGGAACGCTTGGTGCAGGTGCCGACCACGGAGGCGGCCGCGGCGGCGGGTGGCGGAACGAGCCGTCGCCGCGTGCCATTCGGGACTGCTTGACACGGTGGCGGCGCGGGCCATTGTGTTTTTCGTCAATCGGCGAAACGTCGATGCCCCTATGCGCGAGTTCATGAACATCACCAAGGCGCTGGCCGATGCCACCCGCATCCGGGTGCTGCTCGCCCTGCGCCAGCAGGAGTTGTGCGCCTGCCAGATCACCGAACTGTTCGGTCTGGCCCAGTCCACCATGTCCAAGCACTTCTACCTCCTGAAGCAGGCGGGGTTGGTCGATGGCCGCAAGGAGGGGCGCTGGGTCTACTACGCCTTGCCCGGCAAGGAGGCATCGCCGGCCGTGGCCGAGGCGCTCGCTTGGGTGCAGCGCTCCCTCGCCGACGATCCGCGCATCGCCGAAGACCAGAGGAACCTCAAGAGGGTGCTCAAGTGCGACCCCGCTGACTTATGCCGGAAACAGTGCGCACGATGAAGGGGCTCTGGCTTTGACAGGGTGCCAGGTTCACCAGGCTCCCGGTGTCCGGCTCCGGTGGCCTCCTCTCCCCCGGCCCTCTCCTTCGTCCGACCGAGGCGAGGGAGTCATGAACTGAGAACGAAAGACCACGGCAACCGCCGCCCGCACGACCCTCGCGGTTCGCGAACGAGCCAGGAGACGCGTCATTGCTTGACCTCCTGTTCCGCCGCCCCGTGGTTCAGTCCGTAGTCGATCTCCGGCCCTGGCAGCGGACCGCCCGGGCCCCGCAGGTAGTGCTCGAACCACTGGAACATGCGCAGATTGTAGTCGAGCCGGGCGGCCGCCTTGCGGTTGCCATGGCCCTCGCCTGGATACAACACCAGCCGGACCGGGGCCTGGCCGTGCAGCTTCAGGTGCCGATACAACTCGCGCGACTGCCCCACGTTGACCCGCGGGTCGTCCTTCCCGTGCAGGATCAGCAGCGGCGTGCGGCCTTTCGCCGCGTGGTAGATCGGACTGCGTTCGAGGAGAAAGGGCCAATCCTCCCAGGGCCGCTTCAGCGCATGCACGTAGTACTCCTCGTCCGGGATGTCGGTCGTCCCCACCTTTGAGACCTTGTCGCTGATCCCCACGAACATCACCCCGGCCGCGAAGCGCTCCGAATAGCGCGTGCTGCACCACGCCGTGGCATACCCCCCATACGATCCGCCCGTTACCCCCACCTTCTTCGCGTCCACCAAGCCGATCGCCACCAAATGGTCCACCCCGTCCACGAGGTCGTCGAATTCCTTCCCGGCCGCATCTCCCTGCCCCAGCTTCGAGAACGCCACCCCTCGGTCGGTGCTGCCCCGGTAGTTCGGATAGAACACCGCCATCCCCCGCGCCGCCGCGACCTGCCCGGCTCGGCTGTAGCTCGTCACCCACCCGTCGCTCACGTGCGCCTCCGGCCCCCCGTGCACGTCCAGGATGAGCGGCACCCGCACCCCGTCCGCTCGATCCAGCGGATGCACCAGCACCCCGTCGACCTCCAAGCCGTCCCGGGCCCGATACCGGACGATCTCCTGCTGACCGAGCCGCCGGTCCGCCAGCCACGGGTTGCTGTGGGTGCGGCGACGCGGCCCCGGGTCACCGTGGCTCATGGTAAACACCTCCGTTGGATGCTGGGCCGTGTGCCCGGCCAACACGCCGTGCTGGCCGTCGGCCGACAGCGCCAGGTCCGTCCACACGGCCGTGCCGGTTGGAATCAGGGTGCGCGCCGAACCGGCCGCTCCCCCCACGGCCAGCTTGCCGAGGAACGTCTGCGCGCGCTGCGCCGCCAGAAACAGCAAATGCTCGTCGCCCTGCCAGGCGAACTCCGTGAACTCGCCCTCGAAGCCGGGCCAGACCTCCCGGGGCGCTCCCTCTCGCGCCTCCGCCACCATCAATCGGCCCGCCGATGGATCATGGGGATCCCCTGCGGCCAGCAAGGCGAGGCGGCGGCCGTTGGGACTCCATTCGAAGGCGTCCAGCTTGCCCGGGTTCTCGATGCGCGCCACCACCCTGCCATCGTCTGCCCGCACGACCAGCAGGCGTTGCCGCATCATGCCGTCGTCCACCGAGGGCGTGGGCGTCACCGCCACCGCCAGCAGGTCGCCCGCCGGACTCCAGCGCACCCCGCGCGCCGTTCCCTCGACCGGCACCACCACCGGCGCGTTGGTCGCGAACATCACCGCCATGCGCACCCGCGCCGGCCGCCAGTCCTCTTCGTAAACTTCCTGCTGGAACCCTTGTTCCTTCGCCTTCTTCTTCGCCGACGACTCCGGATCGGCCGCCAGCACGGCGACACGCCGGCCATCCGGGGCGAAGCTGAACGCCGAGATGTCACTCTCCACCGCAACCGCGCGCCGCGCCTCGCCGCCATCCACCGGAATCACGTAGAGCGACTTCCAGTCGTCCCCGCCGCGCTTGGCCAGAAAACCCAGGCTGCGGCTGTCCGGAGACCACTGCACCGCCTCCACGCTCACGCGGCCAGTCACGAACGGCCGCGGCGTCCCCTCCGCCCGCCCCAGCACCCACAGCTCGCTCCAGGCCTCGCCGTCCTCATCCACCCCCGGCCGCCGCGGCACCGACCACACGTAGCCCACGTGGCGAGCATCCGGGGACATGGTGACGGTGGTGACGTGGCGCAGGCTGGCGACGTCGTGGGGGGACAGTCCCTGCGCCGCTTGGGCGCCTTCCGCGACCCCCACCGCCCATCCCACCCATGCCGACACCGTCCAGAGAGCCCAAGGTTTTCGCATGCCCGAGATTACGAGGGGTGGTCGCGGCCAGGCAATCCCGCAGCCGCAACGTTCGTTGGGGTTATGGGCTGGCCCCTCACCCACGTTGACGCCTCAATCCGTCACCGCCGCCTTACCCCACCTCGTAATCCGCGGCCACAAACCGGCTCCTGTCCACCTCCCCCAACATCTGCGCGATGAACCCGGTCTCGTGGTCGGGCAACCCGTCCAGGACCTTCTCCATCCGATCCAGCCACGGCAACTCCCGCGGGGCCAGACGGAGAGCCCCGTCCCGATGCGCGGCCCGCATCAACCCCAGGGCCGTCCGCGCCGCGGCCTGCCCCGCCGCATACGGGTTCGCGGCCCCCACGATCGACTTCGCCACTGCGATCGCCGCCTCGGGCGCGATGATGAACGCCTGCGGGTCGCGCCCGATATCCGAGTTCACCAACCAGCGCCGCAGGAGCAGCGCCGCATCCCGGCCGCCCGCCAACGCCTCGTTCATCAGCCGACAATCGTAAATCAACTGCTCCAGGTAACACGTCGGCGCCATGCCGCCCAGCAGCTTGATGTTCTGCACCGACTCGTTGCTCCAGGTGTCGCACGCCGCCGCCGCCACGTTGCCCATCGGGCTCAGGTGCGCGCACGCCGACGTCTTGCCCTCCATCGCCATCGGGTAGCCCGTGATCGCCTTCAGGATGGGGTTCTCGTAGCCGCAGTCCTTCCCGGGGCCCACCGCCCCGCACTCGTAGCCGACCAAGGTGCGCACCGCCGACACCGCGCGGACCACGGCCGCGAAGACCCGCGGGATCATCCTCTGCTCCGCGAGCACCATGGCCGTATTGGCAAAGCCGCAGGCCGTGTCGCCCGCCGCATGCACTCCGTAGCGGCGCGCAATGCGGCTCAGTTCCGTCCACAAGAACCGCATGTCGCGCGCCCCCAGCACGCACAACCCGAACAGGACCCCGCGCAGATCGCCCGCCATCAGTGCATCGTCGTGGATCTCCTTGCCTCCCACCGATTCGATGCTCAGCAGTTCAGCGCCCGCCTCGGCGCAGCCGTCGAAGGTCTCCCACATCGCCTCGACATACCGCCCGCTCCGCATCCGCGGGGGACGATCCATCTCGCGGGTGTCGTTGGGGGTAATCCGCAGCACCGTCTTGAGACCGTGCCGGTCATGCGCCAGGGCCATCCCGTCGAGGAGGATCCGGGTCAACTCCACCCCCCAGCTAGGATGCTCGGTCATCGGGGGCAGGGTTTCGAACTCGATCACCACCCCTGGCGCCTCCAGTTCGACCGCCCGTTGCATGGCCCCCCGGATGATCTCGCGATAGTGCCCGCGCACCTCCGCCAGCGTGGCTTCCTCCACCAACATGGGCGGCAGGGTGAAATTCAACTCCGGATACACCACCCCGCCCCCCAAGACCAACCCGCGGCGGGTGGTCAGCGGTTTCGGGGCCCAACCAAATCGCAATTCAGCCGGATCGGTGATGGCAAGTGACGTAAACGCATGCATGGCCTGAGACTTCCCCGACGGCCCTCCCCTCGCCAGGTCTCCGCTTCCCACCCGGGAACCACGAGCCAAGGCGACGATCCGAAGGACTGCCGCGGACAGGATGATGATGCCCCACGTTAACCCCCTCGCCGGCGCCACCGAAAGCACGAATCGCAACGAAGTGAGGAAGGGGCCCCTGTATGGCAGACAGCGTGCCAGGGTCGTGGGTTAACGGTCGCCATCACAGGGTGACAGGTTCGCCAGACAGGGTGACAG
>CAZVRY010000002.1:18778-91284 GCA_964629545.1 uncultured Verrucomicrobiota bacterium
GTTCGCCAGGGTGACAGGTTCGCCAGGGTGACAGGTTCGCCAGGGTGACAGGTTCGCCAGGGTGACAGGTTCACGGTCGCCCCATTGGATTGGGGGGGGAGATTACGAACGCGAGCAGGATTACGATGATGAAAGCGAACCACGGCGAACCTGTCACCGTGTGTCACCTTGTCCCAGCCTGGGACGACGCTCAACGCCCCCAACCCGCATCTGCAATCGGGGGCCTAGCCCGGATCCTTCACAGCCAGCATGTCCCCTCTCCCTTTCTCCCTCTCCCCAACCCCTCTGAAACGCTTCGCCGCAAGGGGTCGGGAGAGGGTAAGGGGTGAGGGGTGAGGGGTACTGTCTTGTGGATCGACAGACCGTGGCGGTTCCAAACCGCGTGTGAAATATGCAGGCTAGGGGGCGCGGGTGACGCTGAACACACCGCTGTAAAAGGACCCGTTGAAGAACCCGCCGGTGGGGGAAGTGAAGGTCAGCGTGTAACGCACGCTCGGCCCGAAGAAGTCGCACGGATCGTCGTCATCGATGGTCGCCTGGGTCGAGTTGATCCGGGTGAGCGTTCGATAGGGGCTGAAGGTGGTCCTCCACGAGGTGGCGCATCCCGGCCCGGAAACCGTGAACCACATGGACAAGGAGGTGATGCGGGCCGGCACCAGTTGGTCCGGCGGAATGTCCACCGTCGTAGTGAAGGTCCCCACGCCGGAGGCCAACCGGTGTCCTGATCGGTCCTCGAGGTAGGCGAGCGAGCCCTGGGTGGAGGTCGCGAACCGCAGGTAGAATGTGCGTTCGAGTCCGGCGATGGGATCGTTGGTCGCCACCACGGAGATGCGTGCGGTGTCGGGGCCCGTTCGGGTGTAGGCGTAAGTCCCTCCCTCGGAGGGATGCCCGCCCCAGGCCGGCGTCGAGGCGGTGCTCGAGCGGAAGGTGGTCGCCATCGGTTCCGCCTCGGGCAGGAAGTCAGGCGCCGGCTCCAACGAGAAGGTGAACTTCAAGTTGAGAATGCTCGCCGGCGCTACCATGGTCTCGTTGACCTCGAGCCGGAAATACGCCTCCGGCGGCAGTCCTGGCGGCTCCCCCCCGAAGGGCGGAAAGGCGTATCGCTGGAGGGTGCCGTCCCCGAGGACGTCGTCCAAAAAGAACCATGATTCGGCCGGATCGAACGTCGACCGGGCCTCGACCTGATAAAGCCGCCCCGGCTCGGATTGGAAGTCGAACGAGAATGTTCCGTTGGCGAGGGTGGGGTTCAGGAGGCGCAGGGCGGGGGGGACGCTGAGCATGATGGGGGGCGATTCGGTGCTGCCGGCCTCGTTGACCGCGACCAGGGTGTAGTGGCCGGCCGCCGCCTCGCTCACGGCCGGGAGGAGGAGGACGGCGTTGGTGGCCCCCGGGAGGTCGACGCCATTGAACCGCCATTGCAGGCGCGGCCGCGGGAAGCCATGCACGGAGGTCCTGAGCCACCCGTCCGCGCCTGACCGCAGCATCCCGGGGGCGGGGTGCACTTCGATCGTCGGCGCGGTGGGCGCCGAGGGGCCTCCCCAGAGGCGCGCCAGCCCGAACCGCTGCGAGTTGTTTACCCTGGTGAAGTCGCCCCCGATGATCCCCCGTCCCGCCGCATCGAACGCCCCGGTGAAGACGTTCCCTCCGTGGATGACGGTGGGGCCGAAGCCGTCATCGGGGCGGCCATCGGCATCCACTCGAAACACTGGGCTCCCCTCCGGCGGGGGGTTCTGCGACCAGGTTCCGAGGAGGATGCGGCCGTCAGGTTCCGCGAGGAATTGATTGGCCTGGAACCCGCTGACGACCATGACACCGTCCGGCGTGCCGTCGGGGAGGAATCGATAAATGCGGTCGAAAACGGGGAGGCTTCCCGCCGACATCGAGGCGGCGTAGATCCTCCCGGAGGCGTCGAAATCGATCCACGGGAAGACGGTCCTCGTGGGCGCCTCGGGCAGGAAGCCCGGGTCCTGCGTGCCATCGCTATGGAACTTCAACGCGACCCGCCGATGTTCGCTGTCACGCCCCGCGAAGTCCCCAACCAGCAAGAAACCGCCGTTGCCGAGGGCTTTCAACCGGGCGGGCCAGCCAGGGGGGAGCCCCTCGAGGACGGACCCCGGGCCTCCCGCGTTGGACCAGGACAGGAGGAGCGGACCCGTCGCGGCCAAGGACACCAAGGCGATCACCCCCCCATCGCGCAGTTCGACGACGTCGCGGACGTCGCTGTCGGGGGGGAGGGCCACGGCGAAGCTCGGGTCGAGTGCGCCATGGGACTCGAGGCGAACGAGGTTTGTGCGCTGGCCTCCCCCGGCCTGCACGAACCTGCCGGCCACGTAAAAGCGCTGCCCAGTGCCCGGCGCGACGGCCGCGACCGACGACCCCGGGCCGAGGTCCGCGTTGAACGAAGGATCCACCGATCCGTTCTCCCGCAGGCGCACCAGGGAGCGCCGCGGGATCCCGTCGAACGACTCGAAATTCCCTCCCGCCAGCAGGCCGCCATCCGGCAACGCCAGCAGCACGGTCACGGCCTCGCCGGGTTCGCCGCCCGAGAGACCGCGGCCCGGGAAGAACGACGGATCGACGGCGCCCGGCCGGGTTGACGGCGCGGTCACCACCAGCGTGGCCACCGCGCTGGTGGCGGTGCCAAGGGCATTGCGCAGCACCACGCGGTAATCGCCCGCGTCCTCGGCCTGAAGATTTGGGAAGTGCAATTCGCGGCCGGTCGCGCCCGGGAGATCGACGCCGTTGCGCTGCCACTGGATCGAGGTCAGGGGATGATCGGTGGCCTCGACGCTCAGGGTTGCGGACTCGCCGGCCGCGCGGGTGGCTCCGACCGGTTGGGCCAGGATCGCCGGCGCCAGCACCGGGTTTCCGCGCACGCGGACCAGTTGGTAAGTTGGCTGGCCAGGAAGGCTCCAGCCCGGCTCTCCCCCAATGAGGTAGCGGCCATCGGGGAGGACGAACGCGGCCGTGGGCCGGATCTCGATCGGCGGGTCGAATGCAAACGGGCCCCGCGGAGCACCTTCGGGCCCCAGCGCCGCCACCCCCTGGGCAAACCGGCCATCGACCCCGCCGAAACTCCCGGCGATCACCACGCCCCCGGACTGGTCGGGCGCGATCGACCTGACCTCGACGTCGGGGCTCGTGCCCGGGGCGATGATGGGTGCGAAGGTGGGATCGACCGCGCCATCCGACTCGAGGCGGGCGATATGCCAGCGGGGCGAGCCGTTGACATTAGTGAAAATGCCTCCGATGAGGATCCGCCCGTCCGCTTGCACGTGCAGGGCGCTGATTCTGCTCACCTCCGCTCCCAGTTGCCCACTGACCCCGCTTCCCAAGTCGAAACTGGGATCGACCCGGCCGTCGGCCAGGAGGCGCGCCAGGTCTGGCCGGGGCAGGCCATCGACCGATCCAAACCAGCCGCCGACGAGGATGCGTTGGTCAGGCTGAATGGCGACGGTTTGCACACTTGCCTCCCCGAAGCCGTCGATCGGCTCGAACACCGGGCGAAACCCAAGATCCACCTTGCCGTCCTGCTTGAGTCGGACCAGCGTGCCCTGCTCGACGCCGTCGAATTCGGCGAACGTGCCTCCGACCAGGAGGGTGCCATCGGCCAGCGGCGTGAGCGTCTGCAACCACGCGGTCATGGCGGCGTTAAAACTCGCCCCTTCGCCCGGATCGAATCCCTCGTCGGTCCGACCGTCCGGGGTCAATCGGGCGAGGCCGTTGCGGGCGAGTCCGTTGACGTGGGTGAACTCGCCGGCCACCACGATGGCCCCGCCGGGTTCGACGGCAATGGCATCCACTCCCGTGCTGAACACGTTGGTGTTGGAGAACAGCGGTTGAAACTCCGCATCCAGTTGCCCGTTGGCCGAAAGTCGAATCAGGCTGGTGCGGCTCCAGGCATCGGCCGACGTAAACCACCCGCCGACCAGGATCTTGCCGTCCGGCTGCAACGCATAGGCGGTGGACTGGCCAGGGGTCGCCGCCGAGGGCCTGGTCTCGCCTAAAGGCCGGAACGTGGGATCGAGGGCCCCGGGATCCGGAAGCCTCCCGGAAACCCGTGCGACCGCGCTAGTGGCAACCCCGGCCGCGTTCCGTACTATCACCCGGTAATCGCCCACCTGGTCCGGCCGGAACCCTGCGAGCGGGAGGGTTGCAAAGGTGGCCCCGGGGAGGTCGACCCCGTTGAACTGCCATTGGAAGACAGGATCGAACCCCGCCTCCACCTCGACCCCCAGCGTGACTGCGTCGCCGAGCGCGACAACGGCATCGGCCGGACCTCGGGTGATGCTGGGCGGCGCCAGCGTTTCCGGCTGAAACCGCAGGAGCAGGTTGCGCGCGCCGCCGGAGTTCGTCGAGAACCAGCCTCCGACCACCAAGCCCCCATCCGCCTGGAACTTCATGACCCGAACCCGCGCATCCCACTCTCCACCAAACACCCCTCGCGGATCGAAGCCCGGGTCGAGGGTCCCGTCCCAGTGCCACCGCGCCAGGTTGGTTCGTCCTGTTCCCTCGGCAGTTTGGAAGCTACCTCCGACCAGGATCCGGCCGTCCGGCCGCGGCAAGAGAACGTCGACGATGGAGCCGCCGCCCGGATTGCTCGGGAGTCGAGCCGAGAAGGAGAGGTCAGGCGTGCCATCGTGCCGTAAGCGCACGAAGTTCGTCCAGGCGACATGGCCGATGCGGTCGAACTCGCCCGCGACCAGGATCCCGCCGTTAGGTTCCAGTCCCAGGGTTCCGATGGAGGCAGTGAAGCCCATGGCGTTGGTGAAGCGGGGGGCGAAGGCGAGGTCGACGGCGCCGCTTGCGTCGATTCTCGCGAGGCCCTGGCGCGGTTCTTCTCCGACCCGGTCCAACGGGCCGGCCACCAGGACCTGCCCGTCCGCCTGGACCCGAAGCGTCAACCTTGCGCCCATACTCGCGAGACTCGAGGTGACGACATCACACCGGAACGATTCGTCCACCGCGCCGTCGGGGTGGAGCAGCACCAGATTGGTTCGAGCGTGGCCCTGCACGCGGTCGAACCGGCCGGCGACCAGGATCTTGTTTGGGGCCTGCCTCAGGAGCGAGGACACGGCAACTCCACCTCCCGAGAGATTCGTAAAGCTGGGACGGTAAGCGGGATCGAGGGCCCCTTGAGGGCTCAGCCGGGCCAGACCCGCTTGCGCCTGACCGTTGACGCTCTCAAACCCGCCCCCGATCAGGATCCCGCCGTCCGCCTCGAGCACGAGCGACGTGACGGCTTCAGGAATGGACGCGCTGTCCGTTCGCACCGGTCCGAACGACGCGTCCACCGTGCCGTCGGGGAACAAGCGTGCCACCCCCGCCGCGGTGTCGTCGGGCAAGCGGAACTTCCCCGCCACCAGCATCTTGCCATCCCCCAGGAACTCGATGGTGTAGACACCCGCGTCCCAGTCGGAGGAGGGGCGCAAGTCCGTGCGGAACGCCGGGTCCAGCATCCCTTGCGCAGCGCACGGGAGCGGTGCCGCCAAGGCGAGAAACGCCAGGCCGAGGCCGAGCGACCGTCGAGTGTGGGGACAGTCGATGGTGTGGGTGGCGCGCGGACGGTTCGGAGGGGCGGGGTTGCGGGCCGTCATAAGCTGGGGGCTCTTGGAAGTGTTCGGACAGTGATCCATCCGTCTGGGAGGATCAAGGGCAATTCGGACCCCCTCTCCCTTGCTCCCTCCCCCCAACCTGCGTCATCGCTGCGCTGGAAACGGTTGGGGGGAGGGACGGGGTGAGGGGCGGCGGTTCCTGGGGAGGGAGGCTGAGGTCCATTCGGCAGCGATTGTCATTTCGCGTCGAGGGCGGCCGGGGTATAGATGCGTTCAGCGATGATGGCGGCTGGGTTTCTGGATGCGGCGACGAGCGCTTGGGTCCATGTGGTGGTTGGCCTGAGCGTACTGATGGCGGTGGTGGCGTCGGGCCATGCCATCCTCTACAAGCGCGATCCCCGTTCGGCCGTGGTGTGGACGGGTTTGGCCTGGCTGGTCCCGCTGGGGGGAGCCCTGCTTTACTTCATTCTCGGGATCAACCGGATACGTCGTCGAGCCCAGCTTCTGCGTAGCGCGTCAGCACGGCCCTCGGGCCCGGAACTGCCGGCAGGGTGCCCCCCGGAGACCCTTGAGCAGCACCTGCCCGACGAGGCGCGGCCACTGACCAGGCTCGCGGCCCTGCTGGACAAGGTGGTGACCAACCCGCTGGTGCCGGGCAACCGCATCGAACCCCTCATTAACGGGGACGAGGCCTTCCCGGCCATGCTGCAGGCGATTGCCGACGCGCGGTCCACGCTGGCTCTGTCCACGTACATCTTCGACCGGGACGCCGCCGGTTTGGCCTTCGCCCAGGCCCTGGGCGACGCGGTGCGGCGCGGGGTGGAGGTGCGGGTCCTGATCGATGCCACCGGGACACGTTACTCGTGGCCCAGCATCCTCGGGGTCCTCCGCCAGCAGGGCGTTCGCCATGCGCGCTTCCTGCCCGCGTTGCCGCTCGGCCACCTGGTCTCCATCAACCTTCGCAACCATCGCAAGCTGCTGATTGCCGACGGGCGGCTCGGGTTCACGGGCGGGATGAATCTCCGGGTGGGACATTGGGTGGGCAAACAGCCGGCCCGGCCGGTGCAGGATCTTCACTTCCGAGTGGCGGGCCCGGTGGTGCGGCACTTGCAGGAGGTCTTCTGCGAGGACTGGCGGTTCACCACCGGCGAGAGTCTGGCTGGGGAGGGCTGGTTCCCGGGCTTGCCGGCGGCCGGCCCCGTGTTCGCGCGCGGCATCCCTGACGGTCCGGATGAGGACTTCGAAGTGCTTCGCTGGACGTTGCTCGGAGCGCTGGCAGCGGCGCAGCGGTCGATTCGCCTGATGACGCCGTATTTTCTGCCTGACCCCGCTCTGATCGCCGCCTTGAACCTGGCCGCGTTGCGGGGGGTGACCGTGGACATTCTTCTTCCGGCCTCGAGCAACTTGCCGTTCGTGCACTGGGCCTCGCAGGCGCACTGGTGGCAGGTGCTGGAGCGTGGCTGCCGGTTATGGCTATCCCCGCCGCCGTTCGATCATTCGAAGCTGTTCCTGGTGGATGACAGTTGGGCGTTGATTGGTTCGACCAACTGGGATCCACGCAGCCTGCGCCTCAACTTCGAGTTCAATGTCGAGTGTTATGACGGCGCTCTCGCCCGAGGCCTGGCCTCCTGGTTTGATCACCGCCGCGCCGCGGCCCGCCCGGTCACGCTGGCCGAAGTGGATGCCCGCGGGATTCCGGTCCGCCTGCGGGACGGCCTGGCTCGCTTGCTCACCCCCTACCTTTAAGCCAACCGACATGACCTCTCGCGAACGAGTCCTCCGGGCGTTGGCCCGTCAGCCCATTGATCGGGCGCCTCGCCTGCTCTACGAGGAAGCGATCGGTTACACCCCCCCCATGGAGCGGATGCTCGGGGAACGGTGCGCACCCCGGAGCCCGCGCGACTATTTCGCCATGGACATCACCAGCGTGACCGTCAATCCCACCCAACTGCCCCGGGAGCGCTTCGCAGGGTGGTTGGGCCCGGACCGCGCCCAGGCGTTGGCCAGCGGGCTCGTGGATGAGTGGGGCGTGTGGTGGAAGCAGGGCGACTTCCACCATTTCGCCCACCCCGAGCCTCCGTTGCGCAGCGTCTCGAGGGTCGACGACCTCGCGGACTACCCTTGGCCAGACCTGGACCAACCGAGCCGATGGCAGGGGGTGGCGGAACGCGTGGCTACGTTGCATGGAGAAGGGCTGGCCGTGGCGGCGTTTGCCGGCTCCGTGTTCGAGCAATCCTGGTATCTGCGGGGATTTGAGGCGTTGATGATGGATCTGCTGGCGGCGCCGGAATTGGCCGAGGAGTTGTTTGCTCGGACGGCCTCGCTCCAGCAGCGGGCGGCGGCCGAGTTGGCCCGGGCCGGGGTGGACATTGTGATCACGGGCGACGATGTGGCCGGGCAGGCGGGGATGCTGATGAACGTGGGGTTGTGGCGGCGGTTCCTCAAGCCGCGCCTGGCCGCCACGATTCGGGCCGTGCAGCAGGCCCGGGCGGACACCTACGTCTTCTACCACTCGGACGGCAATGTGGAGGCGATCGTGCCGGAACTGATCGATATTGGCGTGGACATCCTGAACCCCGTGCAGCCCGAATGCATGGACCCGGCCGCGATCAAGTCGCGATACGGGGACCGATTGGCCTTCTGGGGCACGGTCAGCGTCCAGCAGACCATGCCGTTCGGCACGCCCGAGGACGTGCGCCGTGAGGTCCGGGCGCGGCTGGCGACCGTGGGCCACGGCGGGGGGTTCATCCTCGCACCCGCCCATGTGCTGAGCCCCGAAACCCCTTGGGACAACATCGTAGCCTTCTTCGAAGCGGCGGATGCCCACCCAACTCCACGGCCATCGCCCGGCCTCCACTAAGGGTCCCGTGAGCCTCTCCGCCAGCCACGACTTGACGGCCGCGCCGTGGCGCCCGGCGTCCGCCGGGGTGGGCGCGGTGGTGCTGGCCGCGGGACGATCTACCCGGATGGGGCGGCCCAAGCTGCTGCTCCCCGTGGCGGGTGCGCCGATGATCACGCGCGTGGTGGACGCGGTGCTGCGATCGGCGGTGGAACGGACGGTGGTGGTCGTGGGCCGGGAGGGGGAGGCGATTCGGGCGGCCCTGGCGGGGAGACTTGCCCCGACGCTCGAATGGGTCGAAAACACTGCGGCCCAGGCGGAGATGCTCGATTCGCTGCGTCTTGGGCTGGCGCGATTCCCGGCGACGACGGGGGGATTCCTGGTTGTGCTTGGGGATCAGCCGTGGTTAGAGACTGGGTTGATCGATCATCTCATCGCTCGGTGGCGGGCGGGGCCCGGGAACATTGTCGTTCCCGTCCACGGAGGCCGCCGAGGCCATCCGCTCCTGTTCGATGCCGTTTTCCGGGCCGCGGTGTTGGAGGGGTTGGAGGGGGAGGGATTGCGCGGGCTGTTGCGGGCGCATCCCGAGGCGATCGGGGAACTCCCCTGGGGAGACTCTTCGGTGCTGGACGACGTCGATACGCCGGCGGATTACCAGCGCCTGCGCCAATAGGCGAACAAGGCGGCCAACCCACCGGCCAGCACGGCCGCTTTGAGGACTCGGCCGAGGCTGATGACCCAGGCCAACCCGATGCCCAGGGCAGCCCACTGGACCCACCAATGGCCGGGCGAGGTCAAGAGGTTGAGCACGACCAGAAAGGCCAGGATCAACGGACCCATGAACAAGAACTTGAACGACTCGAGCGTCTTCAGCATGCCCTCACAACCCCGGCAGTCGCTCATAAGTTGCAGGGGCCGATTCGCCCAGGTCGATGTGGACCTGCCGCCATGCCGGCATGGCCTTGGCGACGGCCCCGGCGAGGAAGGCGAGGTAATCGGGGTGCCGCGGCGCCAGGGCGTGAGCCAGGGCGTGGGCGAAGTGCGCTTCCGGTTGGCGGCCCAGGACTTCCAGGGCGTGGCCTCGGGCCGAAAGAAACACGGCCCACTCTCCGGCCGCATCCAGCGACTCCAGGTAGCCCCCGGGCCCGCGCTCGGCGGCCGTCATCGGCTCCGGCCAGTCATGATAATAAGTGTCGGGAAAACAATTCAGCCCTTGGCCGGTGGCCTCCAGGTTCCACCGCTCCCCGGACGCCTCCCAGCGCGCAAAGAGATGTCCCTTGGCGGTAACGAGCTTGAGCGGGTAACCCAGGCGACGGCCGACCGCCACGTAGAGAACGGGCATGGAGGCGCACGTGCCCTCGCGCGCGCCCCTGAGCAGACCGTGCAAGAACGGATCCTGGCTCGCGGCGGGCCGCGCGGAGGGGCCTGCGGAGGTTCGGTAATGGACGCCGCAATCCTGCTGCAGGACGGTGACGAGGGCGAGGGCGCGGAAATAGGCTTCCGAATGGTGGAACTCGGCGGGGGCCTGCTCGAACTGATGCCATTGCAGGCTGGTCTCATGCTCCACCCGGCGGGCCCAGAGCTCGAGGATCGCGCAGGCTTGCTCGATCGTGAGCAACTCACTGCCCGGAAGTCCTTCGGCCGAAAGCAGGTTGAGACGAGCGATGTCCAGGCCGGCCAACCGATCCGGACTGAGGGCAAGCAGGTCTCGAAACGAACGTGGAAGCGCCAAGACGGGGTCGGCGTCATCCGCGGCGGACAGGGCGCCCCGAACCCTCGGGCAGGGATCCGAGGCGAGAACGGCATCCCGCCACCCCGCCTCGGGGCAGTCAGGGAACGACCTTCGCCCGGGCAGTCCTCGGGAGCCCAGGACGAGGAGCAGGCTGAGGACGAGGAACAGGCCCAGGTAGATCGTGCCCGGGCCCGGGGGCCAACGAAGGGGCGCGATCCCGGATCGGGGCCCCGGCGAGGTCGGCGGTTGCATCAGGGGGGTGGATGGAGAGTCTGCGTCACCTGACGGAACTCGACGGCGCCGGAATGGCCGTCGACGTAGTAGCCGCTGAGAGGGATATCTCCGGTCTTCACCGGCAGGTAGAAATGATAGGCATCGTCGACGAGGCACCGGTGCAGTCCGACCGGCACGAGTTTGGGGGAGGCGTCAGGCGAGCGGGCGCGCAGGGAGGCGGCCAGGCGTTCGCGCGCCTGTTCCGGGGAGACGCTGAGGGTTTGGACTCGGCGTTCATAGGCCGCCGTGCCGGTCCAGCAGACGCTGGGTTCGGATGGCTTCCCGGGAGGGTGGGAGAGACACCCGGCCAGGAGGGCGGTCAGGGAGAGAATGCTCCCAACCAGGAACCCGCACATGGCACCCCTGAACGGCAGCGAATTCCCCTCCCCGTGAACCTCCCTCCTCCCCATGAATCCACCCCATCCCTCTCCCCGACCCAGGTCAGCGAGGCGTTGGCTCAGGTTGGGGAGCGGGGAGCGGCGAGGGGATTGGGGGTTGGGGGTATAGGGGGGCGGGTTCACAGGAGGGTGAAGTCGATGACCCTGGCGGATCGGGGTTGCGAGGAGGGGGAAGGGAGGTTCATGGGCACGGGCGCGTCACGGGCTCGGAGCTGATCTGCTCGATCCTGGCGCGTTGTCCCTTGTGGGGGCCGCATTGATGGTTGGCGCGGGCCAAGGACTTGAGGAAGGAGACGGGCGTGAAGGTGAGGAAGGGGCGGCGGTGGATGCCGGCGCGATGGAGGGACTTCATGACCGTGCTGGTGCATTGGTCGCCGAGCAGTCGGTAGGTCCCGAGTTGATGGTAGCGGGCTTCCCAGTCGTCGCGCAAAGCGCGGGCGGCCTCTGGTGACACTGCGATCTCGATCTTGAAGACATCTCGGGGCTCGCCTTCCGGGCCGTAGGGTTCCCGGCTGAGCACGGTGGGCAGGGCGCTCAGGATGTCGCCGAGCAGGATGTCGTCGGAGGAATCGACCACATCCGGGTCCCAAAGGCCGAAGGCGGGGTCGTCCCACCACGGTTGGCCGGGCACGCCGGTGAAGGCGTTGAGGACTTTGATGGGAGCTCCCGGGCCGTAGTCGTAGAACTGGTTCCCGATGCCCAGGCCGGTGTGGCCACCGAGGCCTTTGCCGTCTGCGCCCGTGGCGGTGCAACTGGGCAATTTGACGAGGATGGTGACCAGTTCGCAACAGTCCTGCCGATAAGCGCCTGGGCCGGTGCCGCCCTGGGTGAGGCGGGCGTTGAGGTGCAGGCGCCGGCAGCTCTTGTAGCGATGGAGGTCGCGCTGGGGGTGGCCGGCGCGCAGGCCGAGAGGATCGGTTTGGGTGGTCGGCCGGTTGGCGACGAAGCTGGAGAGGTGGAGTCCGCCGCGTTCACCGAGGGGGTCTCGGCTCAACCACCGGCCCACGCCGGGGTGGTAATAGGCCCAGGCCGGATTGGCGGCGCCCAGCCACAGTCCGAGGAGGAGGATCCAGAGGGAGGGCAGGCGCACGGGCTCCATCCGCGGTGGAGCGGGGCAGGTTGGAGGTGGCGCGGTCAAGCGGCGGACGGGTTCAGGCCTCTTCGACCAGCACGCGGGCGCGCGGCTCGCCGTTCTGCCGGGGGTTGGGGCGGTAGTAGACGGTGCCGCGGTCGAGCCGGGTGAAGTCGAGGGGGCGGGCGACGACGTGGCCGTGGAGGGCGAGTTTGCGCGCGAAGCAGTCGGCGAGCCCATCGAGGAAGGACTGGTCTTCGAGGCCGGTGACCTCGGGTTGGAGGGAGATCCAGAACTGGTAGGCGTCGAAGCCGACTTCGTCGGCGAGGGCGACCGTGACCTCGAGGCCGAGGGTCAGGCAGCGGAAGTAGCGTTCGTCGAGGTAGTTGGTGCTTTGGCGTTCCTCGAAGGGGCTCAGGCCGAACTGGGCGGAGAGTTCGGCGACGAACTGGTCGAGGGATTGAGGGCCGAGTTGTTGGATGAGGAGGTTAGCGTTCATAGGCGTTCAGGGGCGGAGGACGGGACCGGGCGGCACGGTGCCGGGTTGGAACCCGCCGACAGTGATTTTGCGGTTGAGGGTTTCGGACCAGACTTCGGCCCATTCGGCGATGGGATCGCAGTCCCGGGCGATGCGGTGCGGGTGCACGAAGCCCGGGATGTTTCTCGACGAGTGGACGCCTTCGGTGAGGAGGCCACTTTCGACGAAGAAATCGATGTCGCTGCCGCTGCGGAAGGGTTGGCCGGTGCGGAAGCTGACGCCGGTGACGGCGCTGCCGCGGACGCCGATTTGGGCATCCGTGATCCCGCTCTTGAGCAGGGCCATTTCGAGTTCTGCGACGGCCTGCTGGAACTGCTCGGCGTTATCGAACCCACGGGGGACGGCCTTGCCGCCGGGACAGCACTTGCCGCAGATGGCGAGATCGGTGGCGAGGACAGCGACGACCGCGTAGTGATGCGGGAGGCCGGTGGCTTCCAGGGACGTCTCCCGAACGCCGGGTCGACCCGTGAGGGAGACGTAGAGTCCGTCGAGGCCGGCGCCGATCATGTAGGCGCCGGCGAATTTGGTGGCGGTGGTGGGTTCCGGGCTAAGCCAGAGGGCACCGCCGAACACGACGCTACAGGCGCTTCCGGCCAGGGAGACGGCGGCGGTGAAGCCGATGCGGTTTTCGCTTTGGCGACGGAGGGAGGGTTCCCAGGGAAGGGCATGGTTCCATCCGGGGTAGGTGACCCGGCCCGGAGCGCTGATGCGCAAGGGGGGTGCGTTGCGGGTGCCACGGCCGTCCTCGTCGACCGCAGAGGTCGGGGCGTTGGCGGCGAAGGCCATGAGCGCGGGTCCGTCGGCCTCGGCGAGGGGATCTCGGTTGAGCCACCGGCCGGCGGAGGGGTGGTAGTAGGCGAGGGCGGGTTGGAGCAAGCAGAACCAGGCCACCCATCCCCATCCCCAGATACTGAACAGCTTCATAGTATTGCTCGGTTGCGATGTGTCTCCTTGTGCGCGGGAAAGCGGCGGGTCAGGGCTTGGTGTCCGGATGGGCGCGGCGGGGTGGCCGGGCTAGCCAACGCCCGGGGGCGGGATGGGCGGCGCGATAACCGTAGTAGACAAGGCTGGTCTCGGCGTCGTGGTATTTGGAGGAGAAGCGGAAGGGGTTGGAGGCGGCCTCCGGACCGCTGGCGCGGATCGGTTCGCCGAAGGGTCCGTGTTCATAGTGGGCACTGGGCGCCCCGGTGCTGAGGTCCACCAGCGCAGCCACGTTCCCGTTCCCGTCGTAGGCGACGGCTTGGGGCGATCGCTGGGGTGGGAAGACGAACAGCAGTCCGCCGACGCCCCCGGCGCCGTGGGTGGAGCCGGAGAGGTCCAATCCCCGAAGGTAGCTGCGGAGCACGGTGCGGTTGGTGGCGTTCAATTCGGCCAGCAGGTTCCAGTGGTCGTAGAGGAACAGGACGTCGCTGACCGGCGCGCCGCCGCCCGTCGTGTTATCCCAGACCCGTTTGGCAACGCGGCGTCCTCGCCAGTCGTAGTGAAAATCGATCCGACGGGCGGGGCCGACCGCCGTGTGCGTGACCATGCGCGCCAACCGGTTCTCGGCGTCCCAGGCATACGTCCAGCGGCCATCGCGGGTGAGGTTGCCGTCGGCGTCGTAGACGAAGTTCTCCTGGGCGGGTCCGACGAAGAGGTGGCCTGCAGGCCAGGCTTGGGAGGCGGGGCCCTGGGTGGCGAGGACCTGCAGGCTGGGCCAGGCCGGCCCTGGGTCGTTGTTGGCGGAGACGCTTTCCTGGAAGTACTCGCCCCGGCGGTAGTCGGCGGGCGATCCATTGACGGTCACGGTGGCCTGGGGGTGGGCGAGGCCGAGCACATCGAACGAGTTGGGAACCGTTCGGCGAGAGATCTGGTTGAGGGCGTTGTGCTCATAGGTCGACCAGCGCGCGACGTTCCCTTGGGCATCGCCGCCCGAGCGTGTGTGGATGCGGTTGCCGATGTGATCGAAGAGATAATGGAATTGCTGGCCAGGCACTGGCTGTCCATCCGGCCAGAGGCGGCGCCCGGCCGTGACTTGGCCGAGTTCGTCATACTCGAACTGCCACGCGCTCCCGTCGGCGGTCCCGGCGCGGATGCGTTGATTGGCGGTGTCGTAGGTGTAATCGAAGGCCACGGGGCGGGCGCCGGGGGCGGTGGGGAAGGAGCGGATGGAGGTTAGTCGTTCGAGGGCGTCGAACTCGCGGAGGGTGGTGAGGCGGGGGGTGGTCTGATGTTGGAAGGTGACCGTCCCCACGAGGGAGGAGTGGGGCAGGTATTGGTAGTGGGCGCTGGCAACCCCTTGCCAGGCCAGGCGGAGACGGGAGGCCTGGTCGTAGGCAAACCCCTGGTGCAGCGGTTGGCTGGTATTGACGCTCACATTGGTTCTCCGGAGGAGCGAGTCCCAGCCTACCGATACGGTCAGGCCGTGCAAGCCTCCGCCGGTATAGGCTTCTCCGCTGAGCAAGCCTTGATGGCCGTAGGTGAGGGTGGTGGTGGCCGGGCCTTGCGTGACGGTCTGACGTCGACCCTGGCGGCTATAGGTGAGGGACAGGTCGGGGGTGGCATCCGAGTAATCCACGCTGACGAGGTCGCCGCCGGCGTTATAGGCGTAGGAGGTGGTGACGCCGCGCTCCCAGGATCGACGGGCGAGGCGACCGGCGGGGGTGTAGTCGAAATCGTCCGAGGCATCGGTTTCGCCCGCGTGGATCTTGCGGGTGGGCCAACCGCGGCGGGGGTCGTAGGTCCAGGTGGTGGTGGCGGCACCTGCGCCGGTGGAGGCGGACCGCCAGGTGGTCATGGTGGTCATGCGCCCCTGGGCGTCGTAGCCGTATTGGACGGGATAGGTGCGGCTGCCGAGGGTTATCTGGAGCAGGCCGGTAGGCAGGAAGAGGTTGCTGCTTACCGTGCCATCCGGATGGGCCACGCGGGTGGCGCGACCCGAGAGGTCGTATTGGATGTGGGTGACTTGGGGGCCGTGGCCGTCCCCGGGGGGGGGCGACGCGACGGCGATGATTTGGTCGGCGGCGTTATAGCTGAGCGTGGTGGTGCCCGAGCGGGCGTCGGTGACTTTCCAGATGCGGCCGTGGGGGTCATAGAGGTAGGTGGTTTGACCGAGGGACGTTCCCTGGGCATCGCGGCGGGCGACCAGGGTCAGTCGGCCGGATTCGTAGCGGTGGTGGACGGTGGATCCATCCGGGTGGGTGGTGGTGGTGGTCATGATTCCTGCTTCGGGGCGGGCGTGGTCGGTGCGGGTGGTCAGGGTGAGGGCCCCTTCGTGGAGGCGGTCCCAGGTCGTGCGGCCATCGGTCGAGGTCTCGAGGGTCGCCACCAGGGTTGGGGCATCGGTTTGGGGCTGGTTCCAGACGTAGCGGCGGCTGCGGGTGACGTCCACGCCGTCCAGGGAAGTGACATCGGTCAGCAGCCGGCTCACGCGGTCGACGCCGGCCAGGTCAATCTGGTTGTTCTGGTTGAGGTCGAGGGCGGTGAGGGTGAGGTCGCCGCCGGGGGCGTAGGCGAAGAGGGTGGTGACGCCGTCGGGATCGCGCTCGCGGCTGACCTGGCCATTGGCGTGGTAGGAGGTTTGGTGGACGGGATTATCCGCCAGCGAGGCCGGGGTTCGATCGGGGTAGATCGTGTGGATCAGGCGACCTAGGGAATCGGAGTAGGTCATGATCCACTCTGGGGTCTCGGCCCCGCTGGCGTTAAGTTTGGTTTCGCGAGTGTAGGGGAGCTGGAACCCGGGGCTGTTGGGGTCCAGTTCGATGCCATAGTCGTAACGGACGGGGAACACGGCCGTGCCGGTCAGGGTGCGAAGGCTTCCGTCGAGGAAGTGGGATTCGATGCGGGTGCCGCCCTGGGGATCGGTGGTGGTCCGGACGAGGCGGCCGCCGGCGTCGCGGGTTTCGACCATGCGGGTGACGCCCCCCAAGGCGTTGGTTTCCGCGACGAGGCGGCCCGCGGTGTCATAGCAGGCCTGGCGCTGGATGATCGGTGGCAGGCCGATGGGGAGGCGGAGGGTGGCGAGGACGCGTCCGACGGGATCGAGCAGGTTGGTGGTGGTGAGGTGCAGGCGGGTGGTGGCGGTGAGGCGGCGGAGGTCGTCGTAATGGTATTCGGTGAGGACGCCGTCGCGGTCGACCGTCGCCTGCAGGCCGCAGCAGGAGTAATGGGATTCCTCGCGGCTGCCATCGAGGTGCGTGAGCGAGCGGGGACGATGGAGTTCGTCGTGGTCGGCATAGAGTTCCTGGGCGAGCGTTTTCCCGGTGGCGACATCCTGTTGGGTGCGGGCGAGCGGTTGGCCGAGGGGACCGGTGACGGTGGTGGTGAGGGTGCCGGCGACGATCTCGTTGCCGGCGGGGTTGGGCTGACCGGTCTTGACGGTGTGAGCATGTTGGGCGCCTCCGGGGCTGGAGGAGAAGGTGTGGAGGGTGAGGGTTCCGTCCGGGCGTTGGAGGCTTTGGATGGCGCCCTGGTGGGGGCCGGAGAGGAAGTAGCGGGTCACGGTGACCAGGTTGGAGGGGTGGTTCCACTCGTTTCCTGGGGTGGGGCAATGGATGTCGCGACGTTCACCCGGCAACAGCACGGTGTAGCGCGTTGCGACGGGGATCCCCTTGAGATACTCGTCGATCCGGCGTGGGGTAAGGGGCTCGATCGAACCGTCGTCGCCGGAGTTGGGGACCGCGGCTGGGCTGTAGTCGAATCGGGCGACGCGGTTTTGGTCGGCCGGAGCGTCCGGGGGGGCATCGCCGAGTTGGGAGACTCTCTCCAGGAGGCGCCCCAGAGGATCGTAGCTGAACCGTTGCCAGGGTCGATCGGGCGGGAGGATGGCCTGGAGGGGTTGGAGGGTGCCGTTGAAGATGCCTTGGGGGTAGTAGGTGTAATGGGTGGTTCGAGCGTCGGGCCCGGCGCCCACCGTTTCGGCAGCGAGGACGAGGTGCCCGGAGGGATGGACGGCGTAGTGCCGTTCCACCTGGTGCGTTTCGGGTCTGGTGCTGGACGGTTTGACGACCAGGCGTTCGACGAAGCGGCCCTGTTCGAGCGTGCGCTGGCCATAGTCGAGGCGGAGGTTGCCGGGGTATTGCAGGGTCCAGAGTTGAAGGGGGATGCTGAAGTGGTAAACCCAGGTGCGGGTGCCGCCGGGGCGAAGTTCGGTGACGACCAACGCCGGGGTAGCCTCGGGGAAGTGGGTCGGATCAAGGTTTGGATCAAGGCCGGACTGGATTCGCCAGGTGACCAAGGGGGTTCCCGAGACCGCGTAGAGAGGCCCTTGCTTGGGGAAACCCTGGGACGGGACAAGGTAGAAGCGGATTTCGTAGCTGTGGGCGTTGAGGGGGACGATATCGGCGAGCGCCTGGGGAGCGCGGACCTGGCGGAGTTCGTCACCCATGGGGATCACTTCGACATCACTGCGCGCGGCATTGAACCTGAGGGCGGCTGGCGAGCCCAGGGTGGCGTCAGGCAGGGAGGCCCACAGGCGCAGCCAACCGGCGGGCTGGCCCCCGGTGGCACGACCGAGGGAGAATCCCAGGTCCACGCCGGCGAACCCTCGGTTCGAGTTCGGGCCGCAGCCCACGCAGCCGGGAGCGGCGCCCTGCAAGTCCCCCAGCGCGGGGCCGCCCGCTCCTGGTGCGGTGTCGGCGGGCAGTTCAGGTTCGATCGTGGTTTCGAGGTTCGCGATGACGGTGTAGGCGGAGCCGTCGCCGTCCCCTCCGTTCCACGGGGGGGGCAGGCATTCGTATTCGGAGCTGAAGGTGTCGCCGCCGGCGCCTTCGACCAGTTCTTCGCAGTGGCGGAGGGATTGCTGGCCATCGATTTGGAAGGTGACCTCATCCCATTGGATGCGATAGGTGACGTCGCGGTCGCCTCGGAACTTGAAGCGGTAGGCCATTTTGTGGGCGAGTCCGCAGCCTTGGAATCCGCTGAGTTGGAAGGAGGCCTGGGCGGAGCCGGGGTTCCAGGCAGGTGGATAGTCAGGAAGGTCACGGAGGAGGTCTTGGCGGAGGTCGGCGGTGGTGTATTCCTGTTCGAGGGTGGTTTCTCGGCGGAAGTGGAGGGTGCGGTCGGGGCTGGTCTCGTGGCCTTCTTCGATCAGGCTGGTGGGGGTTTGGGAGGTGATGCCGAAGGGGCAACGGGGAGCGGTGGCCACTCGATTCCAGCAAGCGGGGTCAGTCCAGGCGCCGTTAGGGAGTTGGGTCGTGCGGCAGGTGGAGGTGTTGACGGTATGAGAGGCTTCGCCTTCGGATTCGGACTGGGTTTGGGCGTGCCATCGGGAGCAGCCGAATCGGCTGGGGCCACCGGGGGTGGCGGTGGATCGGTCGAAGGTGGTACGGACGGTCGAATGGTATTCGGCGGATTCGCCGTTGTTGCCGGCGTAATGGAAGTCCTCCCGCACGGTTTGCCTGAGGTAGAGCCGGACGGGGCCGGTGATGAGGAGGGGGTTGGGGAGGAACTGTTCGTAGCCGAACTTGGCGCGGGCGGCGGCGGTGGTGCGATGTTCCATGGTGGTGGGAACGCAGGCTGGGCCGGCGGCGGACAGGGGGAGCCGGGAAGCGAGGGCGAGGAGCAGGATCGCCACGAGTTGGGCAGGGGGTAAGGGAGCGCGCATAGGAGTGGGGGGCTCGGGGGTGGGGGCGGGGGGAGTCAGGCGGGGGGTTGCAGTGGGGTGAAGACTTCCAGGCTGGCGGGACTGGACAGGCCGCTGGCGGGGTGTTGCCAATCGGACTCGCCCAGCGTGGCCTCGTAGTTGCCATTGCCGTTGCGGTCCTCGAGGGCATCGGGGAGGCCATCGCCGTCCTGGTCGAGGGGGGTTCCATCCGGGAGGGAGGCGAGGTAGTGGAAGCCGATATCGACGGGGGAGGTCGCTTCCTTGGCGAGTTGGATGGAGGTGGTGTGGTGGAAGAGGCCGGCCGCGGCGGCGGCGCGGCTGCCGGCGTCGCGCAGTTGGGTAAGTCCGCGGCCGGTGGCGGGGTAGTAGGTGCGTCCGAGGGGGCCGGTTTGGAAGTCTGGGGAGAGGCCAGACTTATTGGAGACGCCGCCGAGGGTGGTGGGGGTGCCGCTGGTGAATCCGTTATGGCTGCGGGTGAGGTAATGGGCGAGGCCATCGCCGGACAGGGTTTGGGAGGTGCCGTCGAGGAGGTTATCGTGGATCGCCCAGGTGGGGTTGGCGGCGCCGGGGTAGTAGGTGAGGGTGAGGCTGCCTGCGCGGAGGAGGTTATTGAAGAGGAGGACCTGGTAGGGGGTGTTTTGGCTGCTCATGTAATGGGTGAAGGCGAGGCTGCAGCGGTCGAAGAGGTTATTGGTGAAGGCGACGCGGACGGGGGTATTGGTGGCGGGGGAGGCGGCGAAGAGGGCGGGGGCGACGGTGCAATCCTGGAGGGCGAATTCGGTGAAAGCGTGGGAACCAGGGTGGAAGAGGGTGGCGGTGGCGCCGGCGCGCAGGGAGAACTCGGTTCCGCGGAAGCGGAGGGTGGGGTTAATGAGGGGGGCTTGGAGGACGAGGGCGGCGGGTTGGCCGAGGTTGAGGGGTTGTTCCTGGAGCAGTTGGGCGCCAAGCAGTTGGTTGGGCATGACGGGGAGGCTGTCGCTGGTGACGGCGGCGCCGGGTTGGAGGTCCAGTCCGAAGGCGCCGGCGAGGCCGAGGGCGACGCCGTTGGTGAGGACGAGGTGGGCGCGGAGGATGGCGTTGCTGGCGAGGTAATCGAGCGGTGGATAGTGGTAGCCGAGGTCGGGGACATCGGCATCACGGAAGGCGCGGGGTTGGAGGAGGACGGGTTGATCCAACGGGGAGTGAAGGAGGAGGGGGGCGGTGGTGGTGCGTTGGCGCAGGGCAGCGAGAAGGGTAGGGCGGAGGGCGGTGGTGCCGGCGTTGCGATAGGGGCTGGAGGCGGGGAGGTAGTGGGCGCCGGCGCCGAGGGTGACGAAGGTTCCGAGGCCGGCGGGGAGGGCGGCGTTATGGCTGCCGGTCCAGGCGTTGGTGGTGGCGACTCCGACGAGGAGGCTGTTGGTGAGCCAGAGGGCGGGGGTGGTGTTGAGGCAGGCGGCGTCCTGCACGGTGAGGTGCTCGGCGCGCAGGCTCCCGGCACCGAGGTTGAAATTCGTGGCCACCTGGCTGAGGAGGGCATTGCCGAGGGCCAGTTCGGCGGCGCCGAGTTGGACCCCGGTGCGACATTGGACGAATTGGGCATGGCTCACCTGCGGACGCCCGCCCTGGGGGAAGGACAGGGCGGTGGAGGCGTGGGCGATCCGCAGGTGCGCCAAAACAGGGTCGAGGAGGGGGCCGGGGAAGCGGAGGGCGACGTCGGCGTAATAGCCGCTGGGGACGGCAGCGGTGAGGGGCGTTCCGACGGTGGCGTCGTCGCGGGCGGTGAGGATGACGGGGCGAGTGGGGGTTGCGAGCCAGGTCAGATGGCTGCTGACGACATCGAGTCGGGCTTGGTTCGTGGGGGCGAACTTGAGGACGGTGCCGGCCTCGAAGGTGGTATTCGTGCCCGAGAGCGTGATGGGGCCGCGGATGTAGTAGGTGGTGTGGCCCGCGAAGGTGTAGTTGGGGAGGGTGCCTTGGAGCGAGTAATCGAGGACCACGCCTGGTGGGAAGGCAGGGGCGGCGGCGAGGCGGACGGAGGGGTGGGCAGTGGGGAGGGGGAGGGCGGCGGGGACGGTGCGGTGTGGGGCGAGGGGGCGCTGGGCGAAGAGGCGGGACGGTGGGGGTGAGGGGAGGCTGGCGAGGAGCGGTTCCAGACCTTCGTATTCCGCCGCCTCGAAGAGGAAGGTGCGCCCTTCGATGATGTCCCAACGTTTCGCCATGGGGAGGGACTCGCTCTCGAGGGCCTGCCCGTCGCGGGTGGCGGGGAGGAAGGCGCGTCCCACCCCCATGGACATCGGACCGAAGTCAAGCCACTCGTCCACGAAGTCCGGTTCGGCGCGGCGGGCGCGGCGTTCGGGGCGGGTTTCCTGGCGGAGGAGGCGGCGGAGCTTGGTTGGGCGCGGGGCTTCGATGAATTCCGTAATGACTTCGAGGCGGGTGGACGCGGGGTTGAGTCCGAGGTCGGCGGGGGGAGGGGGGGCTTGGCGGAGGACGACGAACTGTTCCAGGCCGGCCCGTTGGTTGAGGTAGACGAGGTCGGCGTGGAGGCTATCGAAGGCGTTGGGGTAGACGAGGAGGTTGGGGGGATGGAGTTCGGCCTGGCAGTCTTGGACTTCGGCCAGGAGGAGGCTCTGGCCCGAGGCGGCGTCGTAATAGCCGAGGCCCAGGCAGTGACCGCGGAGGCGGAGGCCGTCGGGCATTTCGAGGTCGACGGCGCCGGGGTGGCGGGCGTTGGCGGTCCAGATGACGCGGTGGGCGGTGCGGCGGGCGATGGCATGGCGCCCTTGGATTTCGATGGTGTCGTCGGTGGGGATCCACTGGCCGCGTTCGAGGCGGTGGAGGCCGATTTCGAGGTGGACCACCGCCGGCCAGGGGAGGGGGTCAACGCGAGCTGCGAAGACTGCGGGGGGAGTGACTTCGAGGATTTGGTGGTGGGGGCCGGCGGTGGAAAGGGGATCGGGGGGGGAGGCGGGGGCGGCCGCGGTTCGGAGGAGGAGGGTGAGGAAGAGGAGGGCGAGGCCCTGGGGCGAGGGGCGGTGGCCGGGCCCGGCGATTCCGGGGCGGGCGGGGTTGGGTCCGAGTTCCTTCATAACGAGCCGTTCTCCTTGTGCGGCTCCAATTGACGTCAACCGGGGCGGGTTGACAAGAAGCAGAAGCACTCATTTCTTGGCTCCAGAGAACTGCGTAGTCGACTCGAGCGAAGGGGGGAGGGTGGCTGCTGCTGGGCGCAGATTCGGCTCGCGGAGCCGGGGTGGGGGCCCTACAAAAAAGGCGCAACGACCGGGGCGCGTCCCGTGTCCAGGATCTGAACTCAAATTGAATTGACCTATGGCCATGATGCACGAAGTGGATTTCAAGATTTTTGGCGACGACATGCAGTTCGTGGAAGTGGAACTGGATCCGGGCGAGGCGGCCATCGCGGAGGCGGGGGGCATGATGTACATGGACGATGGGATCCAGATGCAGACGATCTTCGGCGACGGTTCCCGGCAGAACTCGGGTTTTCTCGGGTCGTTATTGGGGGCGGGCAAGCGGTTGTTGACCGGGGAATCCCTGTTCATGACGGTCTTTGGGAATGGGGGGACGGGCAAGCGGCGGGTGGCGTTTGGCGCGCCGTATCCGGGGAAGATTGTGCCGGTTCACTTGAGCGAAGTGGCGGGCACGCTGATTGCCCAGAAGGACTCGTTCCTCTGTGCGGCGAAGGGTGTGAGTGTGGGGATTGCGTTCAATCGGCGGATTGGGGCGGGGTTATTTGGGGGCGAGGGGTTTATCATGCAGCGGCTGGAGGGGGACGGGTGGTCGTTTCTCCATGCTGGGGGGACGATTTACCAGCGCGATCTGGGGCCGGGCGAGGTGGTGCGGGTGGACACGGGTTGTGTGGTGGCGTTCGTGCCGAGCGTGGACTTTGACATCCAGTTTGTCGGCGGGGTCAAGTCCGCCCTGTTTGGCGGAGAGGGGTTGTTCTTCGCGACCCTACGCGGCCCGGGGCGGATTTGGCTGCAATCGCTTCCGCTGAGCCGGTTGGCGGATCGGATTTACGCGGCGGCGCCGAAGGCGGGCGGGGCGCGGCGGGGGGAGGGGTCGATTCTGGGCGGGTTGGGCGGGCTGCTGGACGGGGACAATCGGTGAGGGGCGGTGGGGGGGCGGGGCGAGGGGGTCAGCGGGTCAGTTCTTTGACGTAGATGTTTTTGAACTGGAGCAGCGAGGGGGGGCTATTCCACTGGCCGTTGCGTTTGCCGCCGTGGTGTTGGAGGCCGAGAGCGCCGCGGGGTTTGACGCCGGGCAGTTGGGCATTATCGATGACGGTTTTGCCGTTGAGCACGACGGTGACGCGGTCGCCTTTCATGGTGATTTGGTAGCGGTTCCATTCGCCGACGGGTTTGTCGGCCTGGGTGCGTGGGGTGACCGCGGCGCGCACCTCGGCGGGTTGGCTGGAGTCCATCCGGTAGCCGTAGAACTCGCCGGAGCCGATGGGCCAGCACCAGATGTTGACTTGGTTCTTCACGTCGCCGCGGAGGATGAAGCCGGAGTCGGAGTCTGGGAGGGAGAGGCGCATTTCCCGGCCGTGGATATCGCGGGCGTGGGTGCCGTCGGGGAGGATATACGGGACGTTGGGATTGGTGTAGGGGGTTTCCTTGATGCGCCAATCCACCATGACCACGAAGTCGCCGAATTCCATTTCCGTCCAGAGGCTCTTGTCGCCGGGGGCTTCGCTTTCGGCGTCATAGTCGATCGCGCCGTCCACGACCTTCCAGTGGCCGTTGTCGCCGGCGGGCACTTTCCATCCGGAGAGGTCGCGTCCGTTGAAGAGGGAGACGAAGCCCGGGGGGGGGTGGTTATCGGCGGCGGCGAGGCGTGGGGTGTCGAGGGCGGTGAGGGCAACGAGGGCGGTTGCGAGGAGGAGGGGGAGGGGGTGAGTCGTCATGGGGGGCAGCATGACATGGGCGGGCGGGAAGTGCAACGGGGGCGTGGGGTGGCCCAGCAATTCGGGGGTAGGCCAGGATTCTCCGCCTGGCGAGAATGGCTCGCTGATTCACTCCAAGAGCAGGAGCAGGCTGGTTCGTCCCGAGCTTGATTCGCATCTTGGTTCCCAGGCACAAGGGCGTGAACGACCGCGACCGGCTGCAGATCACGAAGAGAATCGTCTCACACCCTGGTTGGGAGGACCTATGAATCCCCCATCGCTTTCGGGAGGAGAGGGGAAACGTAAACGGTTCAGGGGTTCGATGCGCGATGCTGATCGGGACATTCTCTCACCGCGCCTGGGACCGTCAGGCGGCCCGTTTACCGGGCGGCGGCGGTGGCGGGGGAGGGCTCGGGTTTGAGCAACTCGGCGAGGTCATACCGGGTGTAGCGACAATGACTGGCCACGTTGTTGCCATCGGCATTGGCCACCCAGAACTCCAGGGTGTCGGGCGCGAAGAGGACCGAGTGGATGTTCGAGGTCATGCAGACGGGCCGGGTCATGAGGTCGCGCGCTCCTTGGGCGTCGAGTTTGCCGTGGGCCTGCTGGACGCGCTTGGCCAACTCCTCGTAGCGGTCGCCGGCCGACATCAACACTGCGTCGCGCACGGCATGGGGCAGGCGCGGGTGGGCGGTTCCGGGTTGAATGACTTCGAAGGTATCCGGGGTGGCGGCGATGCCGACGGCGGAGCGGGTCTTGCCATCGCAGATCACGTAGTAGTATTCGCAGGTGCGGGGGCCGCGGCGGAGGATGGCGACGGCGTCGTCGAGGGTATTGGCTTTCTCCATGACCTCGCGCAGCAACTGGGCCATGGGCTTGCCGTCCCAGTTGCCCTCGCCGCGTCCACCCATCTCGCCGATGGAGATGTGTTGGTCGTTCATGGCGGTGACGGTGCCGACGAAGCCGGCATAGCTGATGTTGACCCAGGCGTGGCCCTGGTCGGGTTGGTGGACGATGACGGTGGCGTTCTGTTCGAGGCCGACGCCCTTGAGGTAATCGAGGATCCGCCCGTGGTAGATGCGGCCTTCCTGGGTGGCCTCGCCGTAGAGCGCAAACCCGGAGCAGTGGAACAGCTCGGGGAAGAAGTTGGCCAGGCGCACCTCCTCGCGGTCGAGGTTGACCGCCAGGGCCAGCGCGTCCATCTCCTGCAAATACCGCGAGTCCATGAAGGGCATCAGCCGCTTCTGGGCCCGCTCGATCTCGCCGAAGAACCACACCCCTTTGTCGAACGAACTGCCCACGCCTACCCCGTAGAGAATGTGATCGACGAGCGAGCGCACCTGCTTGCGCAGCAGCATCCCGTGCTGACGGCCCATCTCCTCGGGACTGCCCTTGAGGAAGAGCACGCGGGTGCCGTCGTGGATCTCGAGGCGGCCGGCTCCCTCGCGCGCCGCCACCCGCCGCTCGCCCGTGGCCGGGCCCAGCGAGGGGATCTTCGGGTTCAGCAGCGACATCAGCACCGGGATGAACCGGGTGAGGTGCGCCCGGGCCACGCGCTCGACGTGAACCTCTTCGCCCGCAGGCATCTTCCACTTCTCGGCCGGCCAGGGATCGCCCAGCGTGACGTCCTTGAGGTGGAGTTCGAGCTCGAAACCGCGCCCGTCGTCGTAGGTCAACCGGACCGGGAGCAGGTCCGCTTCCCGGAGCCAGAGGCCGAGGCGGGCGTCGCCGAGCTTGAGGGCTTCGGAGGCTTGGGGTTGGGGGGTGAGGCGAAGGACGTGACAGCGGGCGCCGTCGACGGTTTCGGTGGGGGCGAGTTCGGCTTGGAGGAGCAGCGGCAGGAGGACGAGTTGTTCGCGCGGCATGGGCAGCTTGACTTTGCCGAGCGGCGTGGCGTCGATCGAATCGGGGCGGGTCGAGAACCGGGGGACCTCGGGCGAGCCGAGCACCCCGAACTTCTTCTGCGGGGCGAGGATCCAGAGTTGGTCGCCGTCGCGGCCGAAGGAGAGCGAACGGCGTTCGATGGTGGTGGCGAGCCGGAGTCTATCGGGGGCTTGGAAGGCGAGTTGGGCGCTGCGCCCGGCCAGAGAGGCCTGGGATGAGCGGGCGATGTTGACGGTGGCGGAGAAGGTGCGCGCCGGGGTGCCTGGGGCGGGCTCGACGATGGCGGCGGCCTGCAGGACCGCCTTGGCCAGGAGTTCGGAGGCATTGGGTGCGGCCGTGTTTTGGGCGCGGAGAACGCTGGTGGCCACCAGCAGCCAGGCGCACGTCGAGAGGAATCGAAGCGGTTTCATGAGCGAATCAACGGCCGTATCCATAGTCTGCCCCGCGTCAAAACGCCAATTCTTTCGCCCCGGAACCCGAGGCCGAACCTGTCACCCTGGCTCTCCTGAGGCGGGGAACAAAAGTCTCGCAAACTCGCCACGATTGTGTGGATGCTCAAGGAGGTCGCGGCGTGGAACCAGCGACCAAAGCGACTCAAGGAACTGAATCCCCGGCCACCCCATTGCGTGTCTTTGTCCTTCCTACGCCTTTGTCACTTCCGTCCTTTGCCCACCATGAAATCCTCCCCTGACGGCTTCATCCCCCCGCACGGCGGCTACCAGAAGCTCCTGGCCTACCAGAAGTCCGTGGTCGTGTATGACGCCACGCTCCGCTTCTGCGACCGTTTCGTGGACAAGCGCTCCCGCACCCACGATCAGATGGTGCAGGCCGCCCGCTCGGGCAAACAGAACATCCTGGAAGGCAGCGAGGCGAGCGGCACTTCCAAGGAGACCGAGATCAAGCTCACCGGCGTGGCCAAGGCCAGCCTCAAGGAACTGCTGGAGGACTACCGCGACTTCATGCGCAACCGCGGCATCGAGGAATGGCCGGCCCACCACCCCTACGCCCTGCGCCTGCGCCGCCTCAACCGCACCCCCGGCGCCAATTACGAGACGTTCAAGAAAGGTGTCGAGCACCCCGACCCGGCCATTTGCGCCAATGTGATTGCCGGCCTCATCAAGGTGACCACCTACCTGCTCGACCAGCAGCTCAAACGCCTGGAACAGGATTTCCTGAAGGCCGGCGGCCTCCGCGAGCGCATGACCCGCGCCCGGCTCAATGCCCGCCGTCTGCAAGAAGGCCAGCCATGAAGTGCCCATTTCGTCCCTGCGGTCCCTGCGGTCCCTGGAGGCTCTCCCGATGAAGCGGGAGGAAGCGAGACCTCAAGTTCATGCGTTCGGCTCTCCGTCCGCGTGCAGCCCGATCTCGGTTTCGCCCTGGGGGACGACGTCCACGCCGACCGTGATCTGGTGTTGGCCGCCCCCCACCAGGACGCCGCGGACCGGGCTCACATCGCTGTAGTCGCGCCCCCAGGCCAAGGTGATGTGCTGCAACGAAGGGAGGAGGTTGTTGGTAGGGTCGGCGTCGATCCAGCCGAGGCCCGGACAAAAGGCGGAGACCCAGGCATGCGAGGCGTCTGCGCCGACCAATTTGGGCTGGCCGGGGGGCGGGAGGGTTTCGAGGTAGCCGCTGACGTAGCGGGCGGGGAGGCCCAGGGACCGCAGGCAGGCGACCTGGAGGTGGGCGAAGTCCTGGCAGACGCCGCGGCGTTGGGCTAAGACCTCGGCCACGGGAGTGGAGAGGGTGGTGGCGGCAGGATCGAAACGGAACTCCCGGTGGATCCGGGCCATGAGGTCGAGCACCCCTTCCAGCCAGGGGCGCCCCGCCGGGAACGAGGGACGAGCGTAATCGGCGAACACGGGCTCGACCGGCACCAGGGGCGACGCGAAGACGAATTCGGTGGCCTCGAGGGCGGTGAAGGAGCGGTCCGTGCGGCAGCGGTTCCGGACCGATTCCCAGGAGGGCGTCTCGGTGGGGTCGGGAATCGCGCTCGGCCCGACGAGCACGCGGCTGCGGGAGGTCACGGTGAGGTGATGGTGATGGCCCGCCACCGTGGCGAAGAGGACGTCATTGCCAAAATAGTCCTTGCGCTGGCTGGTGCCGCTCGGGGTGGGGTCGAGGTGAAGGGCGTGCGCGGCTCGCACCTGCCGAGACAGGGCCCGCGGAGTCAACCGCAGCAGATGGTGGCCCACGGCCACGGGCGCCTGGTAGCGGTAGGCGGTGGTGTGGGTGACTTCGAAGATCTGCGCTTTCATGGGTCAACTCAGGCGCAGGGGCACTTGGCTGAAGTAGACCTGACTGAGCAACTCCGCGAGCTTGAGGAGGTCGCAGCCCAGCGGCACCAGACGCCCAACCACGGCGGCGAGCGAGTCGGCCCGGCCCAGGGTATCCGGCGGGGCCAGGGCCGCATGGAGTTCGTCGATCCGCCGGCGGAAATGGGCCACCCCGTCGGGATTGACCCTCGCCGGGAGGCGAGAGGCGAGTTCGGCCATCCGGAGCAACTGGAAGGCAACCGACCGCGGGTTGGTCGAGTCGTGCAGGAGGAGTTCGAGGACCCCTTCGGGGCGCGGCTGATCGAAATAGCGCCACCGATGGGTCATGACGCTGTCCGCCACTTCGAGCGCGGGTTCCAGCAGGAGCGGCACGTCCTCGCCTCCCTCCAGCAAAGCGGCCAGGAGGTCGGTCAGACGGTGGGCGCGTTCGAGCCGGCGCCCGAGTTCGAGGAAGAGCCAGGCGTGTCCGCGCGTCATGTTCTCCGTTTCCATCCCGCTGAACGCCGCCAGGTCGAGCGTCAGGTTGTGGAGCACGCTGGCGGTCATCAGCAAGGGGAGGTGGGTGGGCCGCTGACGCGCATCAGGGGCCAGTCGGTTGAGAATGCGCCAGGTGTCGGCGGACAGGCGATAGCGGACGGCGAAGGCGGCCAGGTGGATTTGGTGAAGCAACTCCCGCACGCCGGGCGAGCGTCCCTCCTTGTGGACGAACAGGAGGAGTTGCTTCTGGAGCCACTCGCGACTGGGAAGCTCGCCCTGGGCAACCGGGACCAGCCCCAATCGCGCCAGCAGCCGTCCAAGGGCCGGCAGGGTCCGTTCGCCCCCAGGCCCTGCCTCGTCCACCAATCGTCCCACGCCGCACCGCGCCAACCGCACCAACTGCTCCAGCCGCTCGGTGTAACGTCCCAACCAGAAGAAATTGTCCGCCGTTCGACTCGGCAGGTCCGCCGCGGCCCGCTCGCGCGGCAGCGGGGCCGGCACGACCACATGCTGCGTCTCCACCGCCGCCGCGGGGTCGGGCAAGACCCACACGTCTTTGCAGAGTCCCGCCAGCGAGAGGGCGCAGGACGCCGCGTGGTCGTCGTCCACCAACCGGGCCAACCCGCCCGGCACCACCGTGTAAGTGTCCCCACTGCGGACCGCGAAAAGCCGAAGCACGAACGGCTCAGCCTTCCAACTCCCTCCACGCCGGACCGGCAACCGCGACAGCCGGACCGGCTGCTGGCCCACAAATTCGTGCGGCGCACGGCTGACCGCGTCGGGGGCCGGCGCCCGGCCTTGGCCCCCGGAGGACGGCGACAACGCGAAGGCGGATTGCACGATCAGGTCGGCCCCCTCCTCGCGCGCGAAGTGGGCGTCTCTGGCCTGGCCGCACCACCAGGTGAGAACCGACGGCAGGCGCAGGTCCTCGCCGAGGACCTGCCGGCAAAGCCCCGGCAGGAACGGGAGGAACCCCGGCCCTTCCACCAGGCCCGTCCCCAAGGCATTGACGATCGCCACCTGCCCGGCTCGGGTGGCTTCGACCAGACCGGGCACACCCAGCAGCGAATCGCTGCGCAACTCCAGCGGATCGCACCACGCATCGCCCACCCGCCGCATGATCAGACTCACCGGACGCAACCCATCCAGGGTCTTGAGAAACACCCGCCGGTCGCGCACGGTCAAGTCCTCCGCCTCCACCAGCGGGATGCCCAGCACCCGGGTGAGATAGGCGTGCTCGAACCAGGCCTCGGATCGAGGGCCAGGAGTCAGCAACACGGCCGCCGAGGCCCCGGACGGCGCCGTCCCCAGGCGGCGCAGGGTCTCTCGCCGGCTGCGCCAGGTCTCCGCCAGGGATCGCGGATGCAGCGCCTGGACTGCCTCGGGCAGCACGCGGCTCATGACCGTGCGGCTCTCCTGGGCGAACCCCAATCCGGCGGGCGCCTGGGTTCGATCGGCCAAGACCCACCACTGCCCATCAGGGGAACGCCCCAGATCCGCCGCGTAGGTATGCAGATAGGCCCCGTCCGGCACCGCGATCGCCTGGCAGGCCCGCAGGTAACCCGGGTTGGCGAAAAGGAGTGGCGCCGGCAGGAAACCGTGGCGGACCAAGCGCTGATTGCCGTGCAGATCCTGCAGGAGCGCGTTCAAGAGCGAAGCCCGCTGACACATGGCCTCCTCCAAGTGCCGCCACTCCGAGGCCCCCAATACCAACGGCAGAAAGTCCAACTCCCACGGTCGCTCCGCACCGTCCCCGCCGCCAGGCGCCGGCACGCTCACCCCATGCTCGCGCAGGATGCGTCGCCCATCCTCCGCCCGCTCCGCAAACCCCTCGGCCCCGAGTTGGCCCATCGCCGCCAAGAGCCTCTCCCACGCCGGAAGAGGCGTCCCGTCCGGGTGCAGGATCCCCTCGAAGGCGCCCGGAGCCGCCGCGCCGCCGATGAAACCCGCCACCGCCGGCTGCAGCGCTCGTTCGGAGGACACGGTCATGACCGGCGCTCACGCTACCGGGCACAGGGCGCGAGGGCAACAGGTTGTCGCAGGAGGCCCAGCCCGCATCCTTCACACCCGCTTGGAAACAGCCTCGGTCTGTCTATCGACCGGACCGTACCCCTCACCCCTCGCCCTCTCCCCAACCCCTTGCGGCGAAGCACCAGCCGTTTGTGCGACACCACACTATCGGCTCGCTTGCTGAACGCTGCCGTCCATCCGGCACACATGACCATGCACCCGGCAGCGGAACATGGGGTCCTGGGGATTGATGCCGTCGGACTTCTTGCCCGCTCCGAGGTATTCGTAGCTGATGTCCTCCGGACGCAACGACTCCCACGTGAGATCCTTGGCCTTCGACGCTTGAGGACTTTCCGGACAGATCAAGACCCGCGGGTTCGACAACTCCGCCTTCATGCTCAGGATCTCGGGAGGAAACTGATCCGCGTGGTCGGTCGAGTAAATGTGCGCCGCCAGCCCCATCTGCTTGAGGTTGTTGACGCACGAGATCGATTGGGCGCGATTCTTGGCCTTGGCCAGGGCTGGCATCGTGATCCCGGCCATCACGGCCACGGGCGCGACCATCACCGGCAACGCGATGGCGTCCGCCGGTTGCTGGTGCCCATGGCTGACGCTGATCCACCCTTCCGGGCCGACGGCGCCCACGGAGGCCATGGCCACGCGCCCTCCCAGGGCAAACAGCCTCGTCATCAGCGCCTCGGGGGGCCCCCCGCTCTGACGAGAAGAGGCGAGGGCGGCGCGCTGGACGAGGCGGAGGATCTCCTGGAGTTGGTCGCTGACAAAGGCGAACTGGTTGCCTTGCGCCGGCAGGCCGTCGGTGAGCCTCTTGAACTCCGCGGTGGTGCGCAGCCCGGCCAACCGGCCCGCCTTGACCTGAGCCAGACGTTGCATGAGCTGGTCATGGCTGGTGACCCAAAGGTAATCGCCGGCCCGCGCCAGCGACGGACGCACTTCCATCGGCAGCGGCAGCGGCAACGCCAAGGTGCGCATGCGCAGGCCCAGGTCCGGCTGGTTCCCCTCCACCACCTGGGGGTTCTCGGCCAGAAGACGCCCTGCCCAGTCGAAAAGCCGATCGTCCCGCACCTTCACCGCCAGAACCAACCCGGGTTCCGGCACTTGCAGGGCCTCGCCCTCGGGCAGGGGGATCGGGATGAGCTTGTTCGGGTCCAACGTGAGGGCCAGACCGAACTGCCCGCCGAGCGAGCCCAGGAGATCCTCGAGTTTCATGCCCGTGGCCTGCTCGACCTGTTGTTCGAGTTCGTCCAGGCCAGCGATCATGTCCGGGATGCCGGCTTGGCGGACGTGCTCGCGCACCGCCTTCCAGACGCCGGCGAGGTCCAGGTCCAGGGAAGCGGCCCAGACCGTGTTCGTGGGGAGCCAGTCCGGGAGCTCGAGCGCGTGAGCCTCGGTCCCTAAGAGGCTCCACAAATAGCCCTGGCCCTGGCCCGCGTAATGATGGACCACGAGTTTCGAGCGGTAATAGCCTGGCTCCACCGCCAACCCGCTGAACCCGACCCCGCTCACCGACTCGATGCCGCTCTGGCGGACCAGGCTGCCCAAGACGTCGGCCACCCGCCGAATCCCCTCCTGATCGTCCGCTTCCACATCCGGCAACGAGAGGATCAGATCGCGCCATGGCTCCAGGCGACGGGACAGACCTTCGAACCAATGGGCGGTGGACAGGTACCCGTAGATGCTCCCACCCGGATCGAGGAGGGCGGTCACCTCCGCAAAACTGGTCTTCTCCGCGGAAGCCGTCCGGCGCTGGACAGCGGGTGGGGCCTCGGCGGTGGAGGAGGGGGGGGAGGACGGCGACTGGGGGCCGCAGCCGACCAGGCCAAGCGCACAGCAAGCGACCAAGCCGAAACGAGTGTTCATGGATCCTTTCATGCTCGTTGATCCCGGCCAGCCAGAGGCAGGCCTTTCATGGAGAGGATCACGGGCAGCATGGGGGCTACTCCACACCGCGAGCGCGGAGACGTCAATGCCCAAAGCACGTCCTGGGGGCTAGCGCGGCACGGCTGATTCATCTGGATTGGGGGAGGGGGTCACGCAGCCTGCCGGAACGGCTGACTCAGAACCCTGCGTTGAGAACCGGTGTGCCGTGGGCTGGCCAGCCTTTTGCGGCGCCCGACGCCCTCCCCGGGTTGATGCGGCTCCGGGCTGGGGGTCATCCTGGCCTAGAGCCAAGTTTCATAGCCAGGGTGACAGGTTCGGTGTGGTTCGGTGTTGCGGCCATGGACAATCCCCGATGCACGTGCATCGGGGATTGTCCACGGACTACGGGCTGAGTCTGGAATGAGACTTTGAACCTGTCACCTTTCCGGGCAGTCTACTGCCCCTTGGGTGCACCCCCCACGCGTTGCCGAACCTCTTCGAGCAAGGTCTGGTAGGGTGCCCGCCGCATGTTGGTCAGCCGGATTTCCTCCTCGAACCGCTTGTCCCCATAGTCCCGCACCACGTAAGCCGTGCACTCCAACCGGTGCAAACCGCCTTGCAGCGGCACAATCGCAGCCTTCACCCGCTCCCCGACCGCGGCCTGTCCGTCCAACGACCCGTGGGCGGCCGCCTTGCCAGCCGATGCCGCCCGCTCAAACTTCATTTGGAAGAGACCGAAGGTCGAGCCTTCGTAGCCCTGCCCCTCAAACACGGCAAAGGCCGCTTCCCGGATCTGCTCCTGGGTCCTCCCCTCGATGACCACCGCCGCAAACGTGCCCGACGGAGCCCCTTCCGGGGCGAAACAGCCGGGCGCCCCCACGGCAATCAGAAGCAGGACCATCTGGAAAAGGAGCCGGAACGTAAGCCGTGAGAAAGGTTGAGACGACATAGGTTGTTGGTCACCAGTCAGGTTTCGGGACAGTTGGCAAACGCCGTCACCCTGCCATAGGCCCACGCAAAAAGGAATCGTTCTTACGCGGGAGCCAGCCATTCTCACCAGCAGGGGACGGAACCTGTCACCCTATGAAACCATTTTGAAGGAAGGAGTTCCCCTCCCCTCCCCTCCCCCCGCGCCTGGGCTGCCTTCTGGTCCAGGAGGCGCGGGGAGAGGATTCCCCGATCAGAATCGCGCATTGAACGGAGGAACCGTTGACGTTTCCCCTCTCCCTATCTCCCGCCCCGCAGCCTGAGTCATCGCTTCGCTGGCAACGGTTGGGGAGAGGGAATGGCTGGAGGGGTAGGGAATGCCGTTGCTGGCCGCGCGGCGAGGGACTACAACCTCTGGGCATGATCTCGCGCAGTCGGTGGGCCGGGTTGGTGGTGACGCTGCTTCTGCTAGGGGGCCCTGGGCCCGGCGGCGCTGCGGGGGCTGAAGGGGGCGGCCAGGCCTCGCCGTATGCCTTTGACGCCACCATGTCACGCCCGGTGCTCGAGCGTTATTTGTCGCGGGCCATCACGATGGAGGGGTTGCTCAACGGCCGGGGCGACCTGGAGGACAACATCCGCATGTTGAAGGGTCTGGGCGCCAAGCTGATCGGGCGGAGTCTCTGCCTGTGGGGGGGCGAGGCCAACCTGCTCGCGAACCTGGAGCGGGCCCGACAGCAGGCTCCGCGCGTCCATGCCGCCGATCCCGAGATGATCCTTCAGGCGTGCATTTTCGAGATTGTGACCACCCAGGTCGAGCAAGTGCCGGTGCCCGCGTGGGCCATGGTTGCGCTGGGACAGGCCCCGGAACCGCGGCGTTTTCGCTATGCGGACATGCTGTATCCGGACGGGCGATTCAAGGATCACTGGCGGCCGGGCCAGTCGGTGCCGGATGTGAGCCGGCCGGAGACCAAGCTGTGGTTTTACTATCTCGGGGCCTCGTTCATCGACGTCGGTTGCGAGGCCATCCACCTGGGTCAAACGGAGTTGATGAACCACAATGACCGCCAGCTCGACCACTACGCCGAGGTCCTGGCGAAGCTCCGCGCGCACGCGGCCCGTCGGGCCCGTCGTCATCTGGTGCTGTTGGATTCGCATGTCCCCAGCGGCGGCCTGGTCCGCGCGGGCCAGTTGCTGATGGACTTCCACTCTTTCCCTTTGCGTATCAAGGAAGTGCCGGAGCGGCCGCAGGAGGCGATCCTCGAAGTGGGGTTCTCCGACAGCATTTATGGGCGGAGCAAGGGCGGCCGGACGGTCAGCGGCTGGGATTGCGAGCATCTGCCATACCTGGTGGAGGTCGACAACTGGGGGGTAAGCAAGCAACCCGGTCAGGCAGGAGCAGGCGGCATTTGGATTTGGGGTTACGACGAGATTACCTGGTTCGCGCACCAAAGCCGGGAATACCGGGCCCGCTGGCTGCGCTACGCGTGGGAGTGGGTCCGGCGAAACGATGCCCATGGCTTCCTCCAAATGCCCGGGAGCCGAACCCTGGCCTCCCCAGTCGACCGAACCTGGTGGTATTACGCCAACCGTCCCAGCGACGCGGTTCCGGAAGGTTTTGGCGACGAGGAGGCGATCCGGTCAATCTGGGCGGACCCTTGATTTGAGGGACACAAAGGGCGGTTTCGATCGGGGGATTTACGGGCGCGCGTGGGGTCGCTATACGTCTGGAGTGCAACCGTTCCAGCCCGACCTTCCATTCGCCGCCCCTGGCACCGGATACACCGCGTGGCGGGCCGAGCGGGAGGAGGCCGAACGCGCCCTCGAGCGCCGCAGCGGCGTGCTGCTCTCGGTCCCGGTCCGGCTGCGGTTGCGGGATTTTGCCCGGACGTTCGAGGGCGTGGTGGAATTCGTGGTGGGCACGGATCGGGCGCCGCGCTTTCGGATGCGGGGTGAGCGTTTCGATTTCGGGCCGGACGAGGTGGAATCCTGTGAAAGGATGTAGTGCCGGCGGCGTGGTCGCCGGCCCTTCACCTGGCCCGGCCTACTTGGGGTGCGCCGCACTTTCCGTTGCCAAGTTTCCCTCCCCTCGCCTAGCATCCGCGGGTCTTGACCCGGGTCGCGGCCACTCGCGGACGGGTCGTGCGGATGGCTGATTACAGAGTCCAGTTCGAGGTCTTCGAAGGGCCGTTGGACCTCCTGCTTTACTTGGTAAAGAAGGAGGAGGTGGACATTTATGAGGTGAATCTCACCAAGATCGCCACCCAGTTTCTCGAGCATATCGAGGTGATGCGCCAACTCGACCTCGAGGTGGCCGGCGAGTTCATGGTCATGGCCTCCACCCTCATGTACATCAAGAGCCGGGAACTCCTGCCCGTCGACCAACAGGTCCAGGCGGACGGAGAGGACGAAGGCGAAGACCCCCGCTGGGAGCTCATCCGCCAACTGGTCGAATACAAGAAGTTCAAGGATGCCGCCGCCCAACTCCAGGTCCGCGAACTCGCCCAGGACGCCGTCTTCCCCCGCCAGCCTGGCCCGCTCGAGTTTGAATCCGATCAACCGCCCCCCAAAGTCCAGGTCTCCCTCTTCGACCTCATCGGCGCCGTCAGCGCCATCCTCAAGCGCGTGCAACAATCGGAGCCGTCGCGCGATGTCTTCGAGGATCGATGGACCGTCAGCGAGAAGATCGAGCTCTTGCGCCTTTCGTTGCGGGAGAACCCGCGGACTCATTTCTCGGCGCTCTTTGCCGGCACCACCACGCGGACGGAAGTGGTGGTCACGTTCCTGGCGGTGCTCGAGCTGATCCGCTTGAAGGTGCTGGCCGCCGTGCAGGACCAGGCCTTCGGCGAGATCCAAATCGAATACGTCGAGCAGGACCCCGCCAGCTCCGCCCCCCCGCCGCCCGATTCCTCCGCGCCAGCCGATCCACCCCCGCCGGCTCCTCCGGCCCAACCCGGGGATCCCTCTTAGCCTCATGGAACTCGAACCCATTCTCGAAGCCATCCTTTTCTCGTCGCAGAAGCCGCTCCCGAACGCCGAGTTGAGGGAGACGCTCATCAAGGCGGCCGAGGACCCCGACTCAGCGGAGGCTCGGGCCTGGAAGAAGGTGAAGGGCGAGGCGATCGATGCCGCCCTGGAGAGCCTCGCCCGTTACCACGAACAGGCCGGACGCAGCTTCCGCCTCGTCTGTGTCGCCGGCGCCTGGCAGTTCGTCTCACTCCCCGAGTTCGCCCCCTGGCTGCGCGCGTTCGTGGGGGTGAAGGCCCGCCCCCCGCGCCTCTCCCAGGCGGCGCTCGAAACCCTCGCCATCGTGGCCTACCGACAGCCGCTCACGAAGGCAGAGATCGAACAGATCCGAGGCGTCTCGGTCGATGGCGTCATGCAGACCCTGTTGGAGCGTGGTCTCATCGAACAGGTGGGCCGTGCGGAGGTGGTGGGGCGTCCGATGACGTATGGGACGACCGACCAGTTCCTCGAATATTTCGGGCTGCGCAGCCTGGAGGCGCTTCCGGCCGCCGACGAGTTGCGGCGGATCCCCGTGACCAAGCCGGCGGCGCTGGTGACCGCCGAGCCGGGAGCCGCCGCGCCGCCTCCGGAACAAGTGGCTCTGGCCGACGTGGACCAGCAAGCGGCCGCCGAGCCGGCCGCGCCCGCCTCCGCCTCCGCCGAGCCGGAGTCCGGCGGTCCGCCCCCGCGCGAGAGCTGATCGCCGTTGCCCGTTGTCCCCCCTGACCCCGTGTCCACCGTGAACATTACCGAACACCGCGAGGCGATCGATCGACTCGATGCCCAGATCGTAGCCCTGCTGAATCAGCGGACGCATCATGCCCTCGAGATCGGCTCGATCAAACTCAAGGCGGGCGACGAGATTTACGCGCCCCACCGCGAGCGGACGGTCCTGCAGAGGGTGTGCCGCAAGAACCAAGGCCCGCTCACCGACGCCTCCCTGCGCGCCATCTATCGGGAGGTCATGTCGGCCGCCCTCGCCTTGCAGAAGACCATGACGGTGGCCTATCTCGGGCCCGAAGCCACCTTCACCCACCAGGCCGCCATCCGGCGGTTCGGATCGAGCCTCCGCTACGAGCCGCAGAAGACGATCGCCGATGTCTTCCTGGAGGTGTCGAAGAACCGGGCCGAGTATGGCGTGGTGCCGGTGGAGAATTCCACCGAGGGGATCGTCACCCATACCCTCGACATGTTTGTCGATAGTGAACTCAAAGTCGTCTCGCAGATCATTCTCCCGATCCAGCATTGCCTGGTCGGAAACCTGCGCCGGACCCAGATCCGGCGCCTTTACGTCCACCCTCAGACCCTGGCCCAGTGTCGGGGCTGGGTGCAGAAGTTCATGGCCGAGGCGGAAATCATCGAAACCTCGTCGAACGCCCGCTCCGCGGAACTCGCCGCGTCCCATCGCGCCAGCGCCGCCATCACGGGCGCCCTCGCCGCCGAACGCTACAAGCTGCGCATCCTCGAGTACGATATCCAGGACAACAGCGCCAACGCCACGCGCTTCCTCGTCCTCGGCCGTCAGTGCAGCCCTCCCACCGGCCGCGACCGCACCAGCGTCATGTTCAGCATCGCCGACGAGGTCGGCACCCTCCACCGGGCCCTGGCCGCTTACCGGCGCTTCCGCATCAACATGACGCGGATCGAATCGCGCCCGAGCAAACGCAAGGCGTGGGAATACTTCTTCTTCGTGGACTGCGACGGCCACATCAACGACCGCAAGGTCTCCCAGGCCATCGCCCAGCTCACCGACCAGTGCAGCTACGTCAAAGTCCTCGGCTCCTATCCCAACACCGACTAGTCCGGCCCCCGGGCCATGCCGCGCACGCGCCGTCCATCCTCGCCGCCCTCCCACTGCCGCCAGACCGCCGTCCCGGCCCGCCATCTCCGCACCGCGCGGGAGGTTTTCGACCTCGAACTCGCCGCCCTCCGGGCCGTGCGCGATCAACTCGACGAGCGCTTCGAGCACGCCGTGGACGCGATCGTGGAATCGCTTCGCCAGCGCGGCAAGGTCGTGGTGGTGGGCATCGGCAAGTCCGGCCTCATCGGCCGAAAAATCGCCGCCACCCTCACCAGCACGGGCTCGACCAGCGTCGTCCTCGACAGCGTCGATGCCCTCCACGGCGACCTCGGGGTCGTGTCCGACGGGGACGTCGTCCTGGCTCTCAGTTATTCCGGGGAGACGGAAGAAATGCTGACCCTGCTGCCGGCCCTCAAGCGGTTCCAAGTCCGGCTGCTGGCCGTGACCGCCGGGGCCAAGTCGACGTTAGCCCGGCACAGCGACCTCGTCCTGCCCGTGCGCGTCCCCCGCGAGGCCTGCCCGTTCAACCTCGCCCCCACTGCCAGCACGACCGCCATGCTCGCCCTGGGCGACGCCCTCGCCATGGCGGTCCTCCACGCACGAGGCTTTCAACGCCAGGACTTTGCCCGCCGTCACCCCTCCGGCGCGATCGGCCGCGCCCTCCTCCTGCGCGTGGGCGACATCATGCGCGCCGGCCCGCGCCACGCCGTCGCCCCCGCTCACCTCACCGTCAAAGAAGCTCTCCTCGCCATGACCCGCGCCAAGTCCGGCTGCGTCAGCGTCGTCGACCCGCGAGGCCGCCTGGTGGGCGTCTTCACCGACGGCGATCTCCGTCGCCGCATGGCCGCCGATGACGAGGTCCTCAGCCGACGGCTCGCGGAGGTCATGACGCGGAAGCCCATCTGCCTCCGCGAAGAGGCGTTGGCCGTGGAAGCGCTGAATGTCTTCAACACCCGGCCCATCGACGACCTGATTGTCGTCAACCGTCGCCGCGAACCGGTGGGCCTGGTCGACTCCCAGGATCTCCCCCGGCTCAAAGTCATGTGAGCCGCCGGGACAACCAACCGCCCGGAGAGCCAGCGAACTCTCCGGGCGGCGGCGCGGTCCGGCGGCCGTGGTTCCTCCGGGCTACCGGTGACCGCGCCCCCGTTCCCCCCGGGCCCAACCCCGGTGCGGTTCACCCCACCGATGACCGGGGTCGCGAGCAGGATGATAGGCCACAGGCCGGCCCGGATGGAACGGGGGCGCCACCATCACGGGCGGTCGGGCAAGCATCATCGGGGCCGGCCGCACCAGCACCGGGGCCGGGGCCCACACGGGCGGGGGCATCACCACCACCGGGGCGCACACCGGCGCCGGCGCCGCCACCACGACCGGAGGCGGAGGCGCCACCACGGGGGCGGGGCAGGGTGGGAGGCCAATGGAGATGCGAACAGTAACCGCCGCCTGGGCGGGAGCGGCCAGCGCAGCGAGCGCGACCGCGGCCAGCAGTAGGTTTGTTTTCATGCCGGGTCGGACGGCGCGGTCGGACCGCCATTCGATCGCCGTTCATCATCAAAAGTTGGGGATGCATCGATCAGCCCCAGGCGAAACTCGAAGGCCCGGCTCGAGCCGGGATTTCCCTCGCTGGCCCCGAGGAAGCATGGTAGGAACCCGCGATGATTCGCCCTGCCGCCTCCTCCGTCGCTCCGGCCATCGCCATGCCCCCGCCGAGGGCGACCCCTTCCCCCGACGCGGGATGGGAGCGAGCAACGAGGACGGATTCCGCCCAGACGGGCGCCGCTCCGCCGTGGGCGAGTTGGTGTGTCGTGGTCCTCGCGGCGATGGCCGCTGTCGGTTGTTCCTCCATGAAGACGTCCAAATCCTCCCCCTCGGCCCGCGCGGGCGCCCAGACCGCTCAGGCCTTCCGCGTTCAAATACGCCAGGCCGTCGAGGCTGCCTACTGGCTCTACCTGCCCCAGGATTACCAACGCGAGGGCGAGCGGCGGTGGCCCTTGATCCTCTTCCTGCACGGGGCCGGAGAACGCGGGACCAACCTCAGTAAGGTCGCCGTCCACGGCCCCCCAAAGTTCCTCCGCAACCGCCCCGACTTTCCGTTCGTGGTGGTGTCTCCCCAATGCCCGACGGGCGAAGTGTGGTCCGACGAGACCCTGCTGGCGTTACTGGACCACGTGTTGGCACGGCACGCCATCGATCCGGCGCGGGTCTACCTGACGGGGTTAAGCATGGGCGGCTACGGGACGTGGAGCCTGGCCACGAAAGCGCCGCAGCGTTTCGCCGCCGTGGCCCCTATCTGCGGGGGAGGCGAGACCATTCGCGTCCTCCTGCCGGGGCCCGGCCAGGCAGCCGCCCTTCGCACCCTCGGCGTCTGGGCGTTCCATGGAGCCAAAGACGACGTCGTCCCCGTGGCGGAGTCGGAACGGATGATCAACGCGTTCAAGGCGGCCGGGGTGAAGGACCTGCAGTTGACGGTGTATCCCGACGCCGGCCACGATGCGTGGACTGAGACCTATGAGAATCCGAGACTTTACGATTGGTTCCTGGAACATCAGCGGAGGCAGTGAGCGGACCGGGGGATCGAGACGGACCTTCTCGTGCGGGGCTCCGGGTTTTGCGGACGGACGCCGGCTCGGTGTGCGCCAGCATCGGACGAGCGCAAGGGATGGGGCGGGTTTCATTCGTCTTTTCGGCTTAGGCTGGCTTAACCAGTTGACATTTCGAATGAGGCTGGGCTTAGATAGTCGCGTGCAGGCCGCGGGGGCTGCGATTTGATTGAACAAGTCGCGCACCGGCCGCCGTCTAAAGCGCGCGTGGCAACGCTCGAGGCTTACCACTCTGGCTCTCGCCCGCTCTAGAAAACGAAATATGAAATCGAACCAGACCCAGCCGTCCGTCGCGGGCGAAACGCGTCGGAGTTTCCTGGCCAAAGCCGCGGTGGCGGCGGCCGCGGTGGCCTCGACCCGTTCTTTCGTCACTCCCGTCTACGGCCAGCCTCAAGCCCCGGCGGCCGGGGTTGCGGGCGCAAACAAGAAGCTCACCCTCGGGTTGGTCGGCTGCGGTCCCCAAGGCTTCAATTCTCACCTCAAGAACATCCTCCTTAAGGCCAGTGACAACAACGTCGCGCTCGTGGCTGCCTGCGATGTCTCCAAGACCCGGTTGGCAGCCGCGCTGAAGGAGATCAACAGCCCGGACGCCAAGGGCTACGAAGATTACAAGCAACTCCTGGAGCGCAAGGACATCGACGCCATTTTCTGCGCGACGGTGGACCATTGGCACGCGAAGGTTGCCATTGACGCCCTCAACGCCGGCAAGCACGTCTACGTTGAAAAGCCCCTCTCCCGCTACCTCCCGGATGCCTTCGAAGTCCTTGATACGGTCAAGAAGACCGGCAAGATCCTCCAGGTCGGTTCCCAGGACTGCTCCGATCCCAAGTGGCACAAGGCGGCGGAACTGATTCGCAGTGGCGATTACGGCCCCCTGGTGATGTCGCAGGGCTCTTACATGCGCAACACGCCCAAGGGAGAGTGGAACCAGTATAAACTCGAGGAGTGGGCCACGGCCAACGACATCAACTGGCAGGCGTGGCTGGGGCCAATCAAGAAAAAGAAGGACTTCGACCCCGAGGATTTCTTCCGCTGGCGCAAATACTACCGCTATTGCGCCGGGATTCTTGGCGACCTCTTGCCGCACAAGCTCCATCCCTACATGCTGGCCACCGGGAACCCTGAGTTCCCCACTCGGGTCGCGGCCATCGGCACCCAGTTGGTCGGCAGCGACAAGAACACCCCTGGGACGCGCCCGCGCGATTGCTCGGAGATCCTTCAGTTGATTGCGGATTTCCCGAGTGGCGGGACCATGCACATTACGTGCAGCACGGTGAGCGAATACGGCCCCACGGAGCTGATTCGTTGTCACAAAGCCTACCTGGTGATGGGCGGCAACAAAGTCGAACTCAAGCCGGAGAAGCCGTTCTCTGAGGACATCGATCCGGAGAGCTTCGGGCCCTTCGCGTTTGATCGATTCATTGATCACCACCGGAATTTCTTCGATTCGATCCGCAATAATAAATCGCCAAATTGCAATATTGATCTGGCGGTCCGCGTCCAGACTGTTGTATCTTTGGCGGAGATTTCAGAACGCGAACGCGTTTTGTGCCTGTTTGACGAGAAAACACGCAAGATTACGACTGCTGACGGCAAAGAAATAAAGCCAACGACATTCGATACCGAGACGGCCTGAACGGACCGCTCGAGGCCCCGGCGACCAGCGCCGAGACGGTTAGGGCTTCACAATTTGGCCGGTTCATGGTGCGACGAGGCATGCGCTCCCCACCCCCCCTGCATGTCCGTCTAAGCTGTGAGCCGGCCTCTCCTTTTCATAAATCCTTCACCACGGCACACCTCGCCATGGCCACCCGCTTCGAGGCCGTGCTCTACGGAGACCGCCCCGAAGCCCTCCGTGCCGCCGCCGAGGAGGCCTTCGCCGAAATCGACCGCCTCGAAGCCCAGCTTAGCCTCTATCGCCCCACCAGCGAACTGAGCTTCCTCAACGCCCATGCTGCCGAAGGCCCTGTCACTGTCGAACCCTCCCTCTTCCGACTGCTCCAAAGAGCCCAAACCATCCATCGGTCAAGTGCCGGCGCCTTCGACATCACGGTCGGGCCCTTGATGCGATGCTGGGGGTTGATGGGCGGATCCGGTTCGTTTCCCGATTCCGCCTCCCTCGCCCACGCCCGGTCGGTGGTCGGCATGCATCTCGTTGATCTGGATCCTCTTGGGCGAACCGTTCGTTTCGCCCGGCCCGGTGTGACGCTGGATCTCGGCTCCATCGGCAAGGGCTTCGCCCTCGAACGTGCCCTCGGAATGCTCGAAGAGGCCGGCGTTACCTCCGCCCTCCTCCACGGCGGCACCTCCACCATCTGCGCCCTCGGCGCTCCCCCTGATTCCAACGCTTGGCGGATCGCCCTCGAGCACCCGGCCGTCGCGGCCCAGGACCGATCATTCCACCTCGCCGACCCTGTCCCACAGCGCACCGGGGCCGAGGCCGTCCTCGCGGTGGTGAACCTCCGCGACGAATCCCTCTCCGTCTCCGCCGTTTGGGGCAAGGGATTCCAAGACGGCGGGCGTATCTACGGTCATGTCCTGGATCCACGCACGGGCGAACCCGTCCAGTCCGCCCTCCTCGCCGCCGTCGTGCTCCCTTCTGCCACCGACTCGGACGCCTGGTCGACCGCCCTGCTGAATCTGGGCGAACCCGGCCACGAGTTGATCGCCCAGGAGCATCCGAGGTCACGCTCCTACCTTGTCGCTCCCAGCCAGGAACCAGGCCGCTACCGGTTCACCAAGCGGGATTGAACGTTCCAGGAGCGTTCCTGGCCACTTGGGATCCCGCCGCCAAGAGCATCAATGTCTACGATCAGGGCGTGTGGTGGGGGTTCAACTACAAGTGCGACCTGCCCGAATCCGGGCCCTTGACCATCCCGCTGCTCATCGTCATGGCGATCCTGGTCCTCAAATCCGAGCAACTCCGCCTAGCACGGAACTGAAAAGCCGCCCGCGACCCCGTCCTCCGGCCGCAGGCACGGCCGCCCCCGGAGGCCTGTCCTCAACCCTGTCGCCGGTCACCGTCGGCGGGGCGAGGTTCCTGACGAGCCGTTGCGGTGGAACGCGACCTGAACGCGACCTGAACGGCTCAGTAGCGCACCAGGCGCAAGCGCATGAACCGCTGCGACTCGCCCGGCCGGAAAGGGACGTGCGCTCGCAGGAGGGTGGTCTGGGCGGTCAAGGGTTCGGGTTCCACGTACACCCCCTCGCTTTGCCACGCGGCCCCGCTCACCCTCGGGGCGCTCTCCACCACGATCGAGACGTCGGTCGCGCGGACACTCCAGGGGCAGATCACCTCGCCCAGCGCATCGTCGAACGCGAAGGGCCCATCCCAGGCGATCCGCGGGGCGGTGAACTCCTCCAGGGCCACCCGCTCAAGAGACCGGCTGAGGCGGATGGCGTCCCCCACCAGGGCATGCCTTCCCCGCAACCGGACGTCGTCCGCCTCCAGCACCAAATCTCCGGTTAACGCGATGTCCTGGGTGAGGACGACGTCGTTCCCGGGCACCCTGCACCGCGGTGACCAAGGCGGCCTCCGTCGCCACCTCGGTGCGCTGCTTCAGTCGCGGCGCCAGGGGCAGAACCGGTTGAACCCCATCGGCCGCGGCCGCCGTCAGGGCGATGTCGAGAAGGTCCGCCTGGGCGCTGGCGACGCCGAGGCAGACGGCCCACGCGACAGGGCCAAGGAAAGGGAACGAGGGTGGCATGGAGGTCGGCCGAATGGGCGGCCCGGAGCATGATCTAATCCTGGCCATGAATTCAATAAATTCTCGACCAGGCCCCTCCCGCACCTTGGCGGCGGAGGGTGGTCGATCCGCAACCTCCGCACCCTCGGCGACGGCTCCAGGTCCCCGCGCCGCGGATCCGGGCGGTGGCTCTGCGCTTGCGGCGATGGGAGAGCGGGCCCTAGAGTGACGTCATGAAATCACCTTCCCCGCAGGGCCGACGGCTGTGGATCGTCGGGTTCCTCGTGCTCGGGTCGGCCGGTTGGCTGACCGCAGCCGAGTTGGTCAACGCCAAGGATGGTTCTGGCGTCTACGGTTACAAGGACACGCCCAAACTCCCCTGGTGCCCCTTCCTGGTTCATGACCCCGACCGCCCGGCGCCGCCCCGCGTGGATCCCGGTCCCGCGCCCGCCCCGGCCCCGGTCCCGGCCGATGCCGTCGTGTTGTTCGACGGGAAGGACCTCTCGAAGTGGCAGGACAGCGGCTGGAAAGTCGAGGACGGGCACATCGTGGCCGGGAACGGCAGCCTGGTCACGAAGGAGAGCTTCGGGGATGTCCAGATTCACCTGGAATGGATGGCCCCGGCCAACTTCGAGGGACCCTGGTACAATCGCGGCAACAACGGCGTCCTCCTCATGGGGCTCTACGAAATCCAGATCTTCGATTCCTACAACGAGAAGCTCTACCCCGATGGCCAAGCCGCCGCCATCTACGGCCAGACTCCCCCGCGGGTGAATGTCACGCGGCCGCCCGGCCAATGGCAGACCTTCGACATCGTCTTCACCGCCCCCCGCTTCGAGGGCGATCGCCTGGTGGCGCCTGCCCGGGTGACCCTGTTCCACAACGGCGTGCTGGTGCATTTGCAGGAGGAAGTCCGCGGCGAGACCGGCCATCGCATCGTGCCCGAGTACAAGCGCAAGATCAGCCGCGGCCCGCTCGCCCTTGGCGGCCACGATTGCCCCGTCCGCTTCCGCAACCTCTGGGTGCGCCCGCTCTAGCCCATGCCCGCCCCGCTCGTCCGGGTCGCCTCGCTCAAGTCGGTCGACCACTTCAAGGCCCACGCCGCCAGCCTGGGCCTCGACCTCCCGTGCGATCCCGTCATCCTGAAACGCGACGCCTCGCCGCTCTCCCAACCGGTCACCCGCCTGGCGATCCACGGCCGGTCGGTCGGCAACCGGCTCGTGGTGCAGCCGATGGAAGGTTGGGACGCAACCCCCATCGGGGAGCCGACCGAGGAGGTGCGGCGGCGATGGCGCCGCTTCGGCGAGAGCGGGGCGAAGTTGATCTGTGGCGGCGAAGCCATGGCGGTGCGGCCCGACGGCCGGGCCAACCCCAACCAGTTGATCCTCCACGAACCGACCCGCCCCGCGCTCGCCGATCTTGTCCGCCTGACCCGGCAGGCCCACCGAGATCGCTGGGGTCAAGACGACGACCTCGTCATCGGCTTCCAGCTCACGCATTCGGGGAGGTTCTGCAAGCCGTGGGACAAGACCCGCCTCGAACCCCGGGTGGCCTTCCGTCACCCCATCCTCGACCGCCGCTTCGGGGTGACGAGCGACGCGCAGGTGTTCAGCGACGACGAGATGGAGCGGTTGATTGAGGACTACGCGGCCGCGGCGCGAGTCGCGCGGGACGCCGGGGCGGACTTCGTGGACATCAAGCATTGCCACGGTTATTTGCTCCACGAGTTGCTCGGCGCCCACACGCGGCCGGGTCGCTACGGGGGGAGCTTCGAGCACCGGACACGCTTCTTGCGCGAGGTGGTGGCCGCCATCCGCGCGGACCGCGACCCGATCGACGTCGGCGTGCGGCTCAGCGCGTTCGATCTCGTTCCCTTCCGCCCCGATCCCGCGCAGTCGGCTCCGGGGCGCCCAGGGCCCGGCATTCCAGAGGACTTCCAGGCGTGTCTCCCGTATCGCTATGGGTTCGGGGTTTCGGCCGAGGACCCGTTGACGATGGACCTCGCCGAACCGCTGCGGTTTGCGGATCTCTGCCGGGAGTTGGGCATCAAGGTGCTCAACCTGAGCGGAGGATCGCCCTACTATAATCCCCACCTCCAGCGGCCGGCCGCCTATCCGCCCAGCGATGGTTACCAACCGCCCGAGGATCCCCTGGTGGGGGTGGCGCGGCAGATGGGCATGGTGCGGCAGTTCATGAACCATGGACGCGACCTCGACCCCGCGGGGAGGACGGCGCCGTTGATCGTGGGCTCGGCCTACAGCTACCTGCAAGAGTACTTGCCCCACGTGGCCCAGGCGGCGGTGCGAGGCGGTTGGACCGAAACCGTCGGCATCGGCCGCATGGTCCTGTCGTATCCCGACGTGTTCGCTGACGTCTGGGAACAGGGGACCCTGAACGCCCGCCTGCTTTGCCGGACGTTCAGCGATTGCACGACCGCTCCGCGCAACGGCATGGTGAGCGGTTGCTACCCGTTGGACGACTATTACGCCGCGCGACCGGAAGTCGCCCGGCTGAAGGCGATCAAACGAGCCTCCTCTGCACGGACCCCCTCTTGAACGTCCCCTTCTGAAATCGCACACCCGCCATCCGCCATCCGCAGGCCCATTCGCCTTCGCGTGACCCCTTCGCCTCCGTCGGCCGGAGGAGAGGTCGGGGAGAGGAGGCCCCCCTTTCCAGGATACTGTTTCCGGTCACCGTCGGTGGGGCGCGGCTCCTGGCGAGCCGTGATGTCGCAGGCCCTGGGCGGCTGGCAGGCGATCGCCCCCCCGCCATTACTTCCTGGCGGCCAGGAATTCGATGAGGTCGAGGAACTCGTCGGTGGCGAGGGCTTCGGCGAGGCCCTCGGGCATGCTCGAGACGGTCAGGGTCGTCCGGCTGGCGAGGTCGGCCTTGGCCAGGACCTGTTTGGTTCCGGCGCCGAGGACGAGGGTCAGGGTGGTGTCGTCCTCGGCCGCGACCAGCCCGCTGTATTCCTCGCCGTCCTGGGTGGTGATGTTGGTGGCGGCGAACTTGGGATCGACCTTGGCGTTGGGGTCGATGATGGACTCGATGATTTCCTGGCGTGGGAGGCGGGTGGCGACCTGGGTGAGGTCGGGGCCATAGTCCTGGCCTTTGTCGTCCGCGCGATGACAGGCGGTGCAAATGCGGTTGAAGATCTCGCGGCCGGCTTCGGCCCGGCCGGGGATGGCGGCCACGGCGGCGAGGCGTTGGGCGCGTTCCTCGGCGGAGGCTTCGGTGATCCGTTTGACGGCCGCGAAGTGTTTTTGGGCCGCCTCGAGTTCCGGGCGGTCGGCGGCCAGGAGCGCGGCGAAGTCGCGGCCGGCGGGGTTGTTGGTGACGAAGGTGCCGGCGGCGAAGGCGGGTTTCCAGAGTGGGAGCAGGGCTTCGAGGGTGTGGCGCAGGGTGTAGTTCATCCAGTAATCGACCGGCTTGCGGGCCGCGTCGAGGGCGGCCTCGGCCGCGTCGGGGGAGCGGAGGAAGCTCAGGGCGCGGACGGCCTCGAGGCGGACGCGCGGGTGGTCGTCGGTGGTCAAGGGCCGGAGGAGGGCGATCAGGCTGGCTTCGTCGGCGAGGTTGAGCGTGGGGCCTTCAGGGCGCCAGGCGCCGAGGGCGGCGGCGGACGGGGCGCCCGGTTGCGCGGCGCTGGGGGAGAGGGAGAACCACTCGTCGGCGACCACGTGGACGGCGGCGGCGCGGGCTTGCGGGGTGGGGGCGCGGAGCATGGCCCCGAGGAAGGCGCGATCGACCGCGTGATGGCCTTGTTGCACCCACAGCGCTTCGGTGCGGTGTTTGTCGAGGAGCGGGTCCCCGGCCTCCAGTTGGCCCAGCCAGAGGCGCAGGGCGGGGAGGACTTCGGCGGCGGGGCGGTCGCGGAGTTCGCGGCGGGCCCGGTAGCGCGTGCGCGGTTCGTAGGCTTTGAGTTGCTCGAGCAGGGCCGGGATGGGGAGGCCGTGTTGGGTGGCGGGTGGGAGGAGGGGGCGGTTCCGGGCCGTGAGCCGATAGACCCGGCCGTGGGCCTTGTCGCGGTTGGGATCGCGCTGCGAGTACTGCATGTGGCCAATCAACGGGTTGTGCCAGTCGGCGAACCAGAGCGCCCCGTCCGGACCGATCTGCGGGTCGGCCGGGCGGAAGTTCCGGTCGGTGGACCGGACGAGGTCGGCGATGCGTTGCCCGGCGAAGCCGGCGCCGTCGTCGCGGATCTCGAAGCGCGGGAGGCCGTTCATATTGATGACGCAGGCATAGACGAACTGGCCCTGGACCTCGTCGGGGAAATGGCGGCTGTAGAGGAACTCGCTGCCGATGCAGGGGCGCATGCCTTGGTTGTCGAAGACCGTATTGAGGCCGCGGCGCGGGCCCTGCTGAGCGCCGGAGAGCGGGGTGTCCCAGTGCTGCTGGGCGGTGGTCCCGTCCCCGACGATCCCCTGGCCCCAGTCGTCGAACACGTAGCACCAGGGGTTGCCGTAGCCGGGGGTGATGAAGTGGCGGACGCGGAGGGTGCGGGGATCGACCAGGTAGGCGCCGGGCGTATTGAGGTTGCGGAACGGGCCCCAGGGGGTTTCGACGGCCGTGGAGACGGCCACGCCTTCGAGCATGTGGAGAAGGCCGCCGGGAGACCATTCCCAGGCGCCGATCGAGTGATGGGTGTCATCGGTCGCCCACCCGTCGGTCCATTGCACCACCTCGTCGGCCCGGTCGTCGCCGTCGGTATCCTTGAGGAAGAGGATGTGGGGTTGGCTCACCACCAGCACCCCGCCGTTCCAGAACTCGAAACCGGTCGGGCAATGGAGCCGGTCGAAGAACACCTTCATGCGGTCGGCCCGGCCATCCTGGTTCGTGTCCTCGAACACCAGGAGGCGGTCGTTGGGGGGGGGATCGCCGGGCCGCCATTGCGGGTAGGTGGGCATGCACGCCACCCAGAGCCGGCCGCGGTTGTCGAAGTTGATTTGCACCGGGTTGGCCAACTCGGGGAAGGTCTCCTCGGAGGCGAAGAGGCTCAGATCGAAGCCTTCGGCGGTGGTGATGGCGGCCAGCGATTCGGCGCCGGTGAGATAGCGCAGTTCCTTGGGTTCCGAGTAGGCCTGGCCGGGCACGCCAAAGCGCGTCGACGGCACGAAAAGTTCGCCCGTGGTCGTGTCGTCGGGCACGCTCGGCACGGTTTGGCCTTGGGCCAGATCCCACACGTAGCGGTCGCGCACGGCGGTCATGGCGCGGATCTTCTTGTATTCGCGGGGAAAGGTCTCGGTGTCCCAGGTGCGGCGGCCCCCGTAAACGTACCAGCCGTTGAGCATGCGATAGTCCTGGGCGTGGACCCAGGACTTGTCGACCACGGCCGCGCGCAGCCGCGCGAAGCCAGGGGACGCGAGCGCGGCGGGGTTGGGGCTGGCGAACAGGGCACGGTCGAGCAGGACGCCGATTTCGCGCTCGCCGGCTTCGTTCAGGTGGGCGCCATTGATCGTGTACTGCCGGCCGGTTTGGCCGTTCAACAGGGGAAGCGTGGGGGCGAAGAGATCGGCATAAGCGAGGCCCCGTTCGCGCGCCACCTCCGCCACGGCCGCCGCGTAGAGGGCCAGGTTCTCGTTCTCGAGGCGGCCATCCGGCAGGAGCGGGTCGCCGGGCGACTCGAAGGCGATGGGCGACACGAGGACGAAACGCGGGACTTTCTCGCCCTTGGCGTAGACGCGGCCGGTCGTGTCCATGAACTTGCCATAGGCCGCCTTGAACGCTTCCACCCCCGCGGGGCCCGCGAACGACTCGTTGAACCCGAAGAAGCAGAAGAACGTGTCCGCCCCGAACACCTGGAGGGGATCGTCGATCTTGGTGTAATCGTTGGGACGCTGCTGCCGGCCCACTTCGTCGGCCGGACGGCAGAAATTCCGGATGACCAGTTCCTGCCTGGGGAAGCGGGTATGGAGGAGCGCCTCGAAGTGGCCGAAGAGGCCGAGACGCTCGCCGAGGGAGTTGCCGACGAAGGCGATGCGTTCGCGTGGTTCGAATTGCAGCGCGGGCGCGGCCTCGATCGGAACGGTGCCCGTCCGCAGGACGAGCACGCCGAGCCCCAGCCAGGCGGTCAAACGGTAGAAATGCGCGGGGTTAATCATGCGGGCGGGAGGCTAGGCGGGGAGGTGGGGCAGGCTCAAGCTTGATTCCCGGCTGCGGTGCGATAAACCGGAGCGATGGCATCACCTCTGGCTTCGCAATGGGTTCTGATCACCGGGGCTTCCAGTGGATTCGGCGCCGCCGCCGCGCAGGCCTTCGGCGCGGCGGGAGCGCGTCTGCTCCTGGGCGCGCGGCGGGTGGAACGGCTGCGCGCCGTGGCGGAGGCCGCCCGCGCGGCCGGCGCTCCGGAGGCCTGCTTTCACGCCTTGGATGTCGCCTCGACCCCCAGCGTGGAAACCTTCGCCGCCTGGGTGCGGGAACGGACCGAGAGAGTCGATGTGCTGGTCAACAACGCCGGCGGCGCCCTCGGGCTGGACCCGGTGGCGACGGGCAAGGACGAGGACTGGGAAGGCATGATCCAGAGCAACGTGCTGGGATTGCTCCGCGTCACCCGCGCCCTCCTGCCCCTCCTGCGCGGCCAGCCCGGGGGTTACATCCTGAACGTCGGTTCGGTGGCCGGACACGTCGCCTACGAGAACGGCGCGGCCTATTGCGCCGCCAAGGCGGGTGAACTCCAAATCACCCGTGCTCTGCGCTTGGAACTCTGCGGCACCGGGCTGCGGGTCGGGTCGCTGGACCCGGGCATGGCGGAAACCGAGTTCTCCCTGGTGCGCTTCAAGGGCGACGAGGCCCGGGCCCGGAAGGTCTATGAAGGGGTGATCCCGCTCACCGCCGAGGACGTGGCCGAGGCCATGGTGTGGATGGCCAGCCGGCCGCCGCATGTGTGCATCGACGAGGTGATCATCAAGCCGACCGACCAGGCAGCCATCCACCGAGTGCATCGGCGCACCCCGGCCTCTTAACGAAAGCACTCAGCCGTAGGATGTCCAGCCTTCCGCCTGGAGACTTCACAGCGATCGGGTCCCCTCTCCCTTTCTCCCTCTCCCCAACCCCTCTGAGAAGCTCCGCAGCAAGGGGTTGGGGAGAGGGTAAGGGGTGAGAGGTGCGGTCATCTCGATAGACCGACCGTGGCCATTTCGAGGCGGGTGTGAACGCTACGGGTTAGCCTGGCTCGGTTGAAGGACACCCTCCGGGGGCCAAGCCCCCGCCCCCAGCACGCGGTCGAACAAGGCATACGCTTCCTCCCGCAGGGCAGGCGGGAACCGATGGCCGGTCTCCGGATGGCGCACGACCAGGCCCGCCGGATTCCCCAGCAACCGGTAGACCGGTTGCACGGCCGCGACCACCGCCTCGACGCTGCGCCACCGAAAGTTGGTGTCGCCGAGCGGGGCGTTGACGAAGACAGGACGGGGCGCGAGGGCGGCGAGGATATCGGTGAAATCGAAGGGGATCTCGTCCAACCGCCCCCGATAGGCCGCGAGCCGGGGCAGGTAACGGTCCTGGGTCCAACCCCGTCCGGGCTCCCAGACCCGGGCGTCGCCGTCGTAGTAATCGAGGAACGAGTCGAACCCGCAACTCGTGGCGACCACGCGGATCCGGTCGTCGAAGGCCGCGGTGAACAAGGCGTTGTGGCCGCCCAGCGAATGGCCAATGGCCCCGAACCCGCCTCCGCGCACCCAGGGCAGCGACGCGAGGAGATCGAGGCCGCGCACATTGTCCCATACGGCCTTGAGCGTGCCGCTGGACCACCCCAACCCCGCCAGGTCCGGCGCGTAGTCGGCCAGGTGGGGGTAGGCCGGCGCGAGGCACACGTAGCCGCGCCGGGCCAGGGCCAGGCCGTATTCGTCGTCCGGACTTTGCCCCAGCCCGACCACGACCTTGCTTCCGAGGGGGTGGGTCTGATGGAGGGTGAGGACGCCAGGGCGCAGGAGGTGGTAGGTCCGTGCGACGGCGGGAAACAAGAGCCAAGCGGGCACGCGGCCCCCGGGCTCGGAGGCATAACTGATCCGCTGCCGCACAATCCCGTCCAGTCGCTCCTCGTGCTCGACACGCAGATCGAGGGGGCATCGCTTGGCCGGGTCCGGCCACGGGCCCATGATGGCCTCGATCCGCCGCCGCAGGTCGGCCCGTGCCGCCGGCCACTCCTCTGCGTGCTGGACCGAGACCAGGCGGCCGCTCGCGTTGGTCCAGGTGAGGAGGTTGGTTCGGACCAGGCGCGACGCGGCCGAGGTCTCGGCGGCGCGCGGGGCGAGGGCAGGCGTTAGGAGGACCGCCAGCAGGACGAGGCCGTGGCGGAGGGCAAGGTTCATGGGTTGAAGGGCATGTCCACGAGGGCGCGCAGCGGGCTGCGGAACATCCGGTTGGTGGCGCCAAGATCTTCGGGCAGGAAGTAGATCCAAGCCGCGTCCACGGCCATCCCTTCCCGCCCCAACTCGCTGCCCCGCGCCCGCGGCAGCCGGATCGAACGCGCTCGGACCTCCGGCGTCCCGAAGGCGTCGAACACCGTCAGCCAGCTCTGCGCCGGGGCGTTGGCGCCCTTCATCAGCCCGGCTGCTACCAGCCGGCCGCCCACGAGCTTCCAGTCCTGGACGGCGAGCCCGGGTTGGGCCGCGGGATGGCTGGCCTGACCCAAGCCGCGGAGGGCGGCCTCGGCGCGGCTGAAGGTGCGGAGCGAACGGCCTCCGAGGTTCCACGCCAGCACCTCGAGGGTGTCCCAGTTGGCGCCGAGGAGAAGGTCCTCTTGGGGCGAGACGGCCAGGGCGCCGATGTGATCGGCTACGCGGATCTCGAGTTGGGGCTGGATCGGTTGACCGGCCCGGAGTTGGGCGATGGGGTAGGCTCGGATCAGGGTGTGGCCCTGGGGCCGACTTTCGGCCAGGGGAATCCAAAGGCGCGTGCCATCCGACTGGAGGCCGCCGGGATGATCGAGCCGCGTGGGTTGGCCCTGGGCATCCAGGGGCGTGATATCCCAGAAGTCCCAATCGGTTCGCGACGGAGCGGTGCGCAGCAGCAGGGCCCGCTTCGGCGGGACGTCCTCCCGGCGAGCGGTGACGTAGAACTGATGGTCCACCAGTTCGAGTCCCTGGGTGTGAGCGCGGGCGGGTTGGCCGTCGAGGAGCAGCGGAGGCAGGGCGATCGGATCGACCAGCCGATCGTCGGCCTGCGCCTGCGCCTGGTCCAGGGGGAGGCCGCGGCTCATCCCCGGGCGCTGATGGCCGGTCGCGGTCAGCCACGCGTCCTTGAGCAAACGCTGGCGTTGTTGCACCCACGCGAGCAACGCCGGCGCGCTCGGATGCGCGTGGCGGAGCGCCTCGGCGGAACTCGACTCGGTCAGCGCCGCGGACGCGCCGAAGAACGCCAGGACCGGTCGGGCCATGAGCCAATGGCCCAACTCGCCGGGGTGCACGCCGTCCCCGGCCAGCTTGAACGCGGGATCTCGCTCACGCCCCTCCCCCAGGGCGCGATTCATGGGGCCGTGCAGGTCGAGCACGCTCCAACCCTGAGCGCGTTGGCTGAGCAGCCACGCGGCGTAGCGATCGAGAACCTCGTTGTAGTTCTGGCCCGGCGCGGAGGGCTGCCCGGCGGCGACGGGATCGAACACCGGCGGGGTGAGCAGAACCAGGGAGGCCCCAGCGTCCCGAACCTTCTCGCGCAAGCGCAAAACCCCGTCACGAAAGGCGGCGAATCGGTCGTCGCTCCACGGCAGATAAATCCCGTCGTTCATGCCGTAGCAGGCCAGAACCAGGTCCGGCCGGGTTTGAGCGAGCACCCGCCCGAGCCGCTCGTGCAAGTTCGGCCGCGGGAACGCGCCCCCCGCGTGACCTTCCTCCGAGAGACCCGAGACCGTTTCGCTGGGAAGGCCGAGATTGAGCACCTCGCCGGGCCAGTCGGGGAAGCGAAGGCGGAGGAACGCCTCGACAAACTCCACGTAAAGCCCGCCGTAGGTGATGCTGTCGCCCAGAAAGAGAATCCGCCGGGCCGCAGGCGGGCCCGAGGTGGCGGCGGGAACCACGGCCGTCCGGGGCGGCTCAGCCGGCGCCAGCGCCAGGGCGGCCAGCGCGATCAGAGGGAGGTGCATAAGGAAGATGTTCCGGTCCATGCCGGCGCAACGGCGCCTTGAGGGTCGGGGGCAAGGACGGCGATCATGGACCGCTCAGGTATAGGGCGTGCCGCGAAGGAGGACGAGGCAAATCCAGACGTGACACCCCTGGCGCGCAATTGTAGGAACCCGTTCCATGCAAGCACCGCGCTCGTTGACGGTCCCTCTCCTCGTCCTCCTGGCCCTGAGCGACGCCCCCGTCGCGCGCGGGGAGAGGCCGGGCGCAGCCCGTCCGGTCGGACTCCGCTGTGAGGACGCCAACGACCCGATCGGCGTCGAAACCGGGCAACCCCGCTTGAGCTGGCTCCTCGCGGCGCGGGGATGGGACCAACGGCAAACCGCCTACCAAATCCTGGTGGCGTCCTCCCCCACGCTCCTCGCCCCGGACCGCGCCGACCTCTGGGACTCCGGTCAGGTGTGGTCGGCCAATTCAGTCCACGTGCCCTACGGAGGGGTCCCCTTGCCGTCTCGCCAGGTCTGTCACTGGAAGGTCCGCGTATGGGATGGGCAGGGACGGGTCTCGGCGTGGAGCGAGCGAGCGCTTTGGGAAATGGCCCTGCTGCGACCGGAGGATTGGTCGGCGACTTGGATTGGCGCCGGGCCGGCCATGGAGCCGCGTCCGCCCGCGGGTTTCTTCAAGAGCCGGCAGGAACTGACCAACCTCAACCTCCAGGTCGCCGTCGAGAGCCGGTCCACCCTGTTGCGGAAGGAGTTCCATCTCGACCGGCCTCTGCGCCGGGCCCGCGCCTACGTGACCGGTCTGGGCTACTACGAATTCTCGATCAACGGACAGCGCGTCGGCCGCCACGTCCTGACGCCAGCCAAGAGCAATTATCGCAAGTGGGTGGATTACGACATCCACGACGTCACCTCGCACCTTCGCCGGGGGCGCAATGCCCTTGGCTTGCATCTGGGCAACGGATGGTTCAATCCCGCACTGAAGTGGTGGGAGCCTTACCGCATGCAGTGGTTCGGCTCGAAGCGCGCCCTCCTCCAACTGCACCTCGACTACCAGGACGGCTCGTCCGCCCTGGTGGAGTCCGATCCCTCCTGGCGAACCGCCCCGGGCCCGGTGCTTTCGTCATGCGTCTTTGATGGCGAACTCTACGACGCCACCGCCGAGCATCCGGGCTGGGACCAACCCGGCTTTGACGACCGCCGTTGGCAGGCCGCCCACGGGGTGGAACCGCCCGGAGGCCAGTTGCTCGCCGCCCTGATGCCGCCCATTCGCGTCGTCGAACACCGCACGCCCTTCTCCCTGAGCCAGCCCCGCCCCGGAGTCTCCGTGTTCGACCTGGGGCAGAACGTCGCCGGCTGGGCGCGGCTGACGGCCCGGGGGCCTCGGGGCACGCGTGTCACCCTGCGTTACGCGGAGGACCTTGGCCCCGACGGGATGCTCGACGTGACCAGCAACGAGCGGGCACAAGCGACGGACACCTATGTCCTGCGCGGCGACGGACGCGAGACCTACGAGCCGCGGTTCACCTTCCACGGCTTCCGCTACGTGGAGGTGACCGGCCTCCCCAAGCCCCCGCGCCGTGACGATGTGCTGGGCTGCGTCGTGCATACGGACGCCGCCAGCCCCGGCGATTTCGACTGCGACCATCCCCTGATCAACCGTATCCATCGCGCCACCCACTGGTCCCAACGCAGCAACCTGATGGGTTATCCCATGGACTGTCCCCAGCGCGACGAACGGCTCGGCTGGTTCGGCGACGCCCTGGTCTCCATGGAAGAAGCCATGTTCAACTTCGATCTCCCCTTGTTCTACCGCCACTGGCTCAACGGCGTTCGCGCCAACCAGAACGAGGCCGATGGCGACATCTCCATCGTGTCGCCGCGGCCCTACCTGCCCGAGGAGCCGGATCCCACCTGGAGCAGCGCCTACCTCCTCATGGTCTGGCAATACTACGTGCATTACGGCGACCGACGGTTCCTGGCCGCGCACTTCGACGCCATGCGCCGCTATGTCGATTACCTGGGCACCCAGGCCACCCACCACATCCTCCCTCAATACTGGATCGGCGATTGGGGCACGATCGTGGAGGGATGGAAAGAGGGCGAACCGGCTTCCGTGGGCACGGCCTTCTACTATCTCGACGCCCGCACCGTCGCCGCCGCCGCAAGGGTCCTGGGGCGGCCGGCCGAGGCCGCGCACTACGAGACCCTGGCCCGCGCTATCCGGGCGGCCTTCCACCGTCGCTTCTACGACCCCGCCCGCCAGCACTATAACCGCGGCACCCAGTTCAGCAACGCCCTGCCGCTCGCCTTCGGGATGGCCGAACTCAACGAGCAACCCGCCCTCCTCGACCACATCCTGCGCGACCTCGACCGCCGCCAGGGCCGCTTCAATGTCGGCGTCCTCGGCGCCAAGTACCTGCTCGACGCCCTCACCCAACAGGGCCGCGCGGACGTCGCATTCGCCCTCGCCACCCAAACCGGCTACCCAAGCTGGGGCCACATGCTCGAAGGCGGTCGCACCACCCTCTCCGAATTCTGGAACCTCCGCGGCTCCCACAACCACGTCATGATGGGAAGCGTGGACGGCTGGTTCTATCGCGTGCTGGGCGGGATCCAGGCCGATCCAGACCGCCCCGGGTTCGAGCACGTCACCCTGCGGCCGTTCGTGCCGGAGGGCTTGAACCGCGTGCGCGCCAGCATCCTCACCCTGCGGGGACGTGTGGCGGTGCACTGGCGGAAGCAGCCCGGCGGGCTGACCCTCGAGGCAACGGTGCCCCCCAACACGACCGCGACCGTCCACGTCCCGGCACCGGCGGAGGCGCGGATCACGAGCACGCCACCCCGGGAACCCGCCCGCCGCGAGGCGGCGGCCGCCATCTTCGAGGTCGGCTCCGGGCGCTACGTCTTCTCCGTGCGAATGCCCCAAGCGAAGGGATCGCGCTGATCGATGAGCAGCGTCGCCTGCGCGTTGACATAGGCGCGCCCGCGAATGACCGGCGCGATCACCCCGGTCGCCCGCTCCAGCCAGCGGTAGCGCCCCGTGAACCGGCTGCCCAGGATGCTCTCCTGCACCCAGGGCCTGCCCGCCGCCAACTTCCCATCGGCAGCCAAACACGCGAGCTTCGCGCTCGTGCCCGTGCCGCAGGGAGAGCGGTCGTAAGCCTTGCCCGGACACAGCACGAAGTTGCGCGCATGCGTGCCTTTCCCCACCGGCGGGCCGAACAATTCCACGTGATCGACCTCCGGATGCCCGTTCTGATTCAGGGCCTGCCGCATCCGCCAAGCCACGTCCGTGAGCCGGTCCACGTTCGCCAACTCGAGGCGTTCGCCATGCTCCCCGACCAGGAAAAACCAGTTCCCGCCCCAGGCGATGTCGCCCGCCACCGCCCCAAGCCCGGGCACTCGGACGCGGAGGTTCTGGACGGCGCGATAGCTGGCGACATTGGCGACCGACACCGAACCGTCGCGGTGCAGGGTGGCGGTCACAACCCCGACCGGCGTCTCCAACCGGTGTTCACCGGGCCGGAGGCGGCCGAGGTGGGCCAAGGTGGCCACCACCCCGATCGTGCCATGGCCGCACATGCCCAGGTAACCAACGTTGTTAAAGAAAATGACCCCGGCCCGGCAGGAACGGTCCAGGGGCGGAACCAGCAGAGCCCCCACCAGCACCTCGGAACCGCGTGGCTCGTTCACCACTGCGGCCCGGAAGCGGTCGAAACGCGCCCGGAACACCTCAAGACGCTCGGCCACCGACCCGCCACCCAGCGCGGGGGCGCCGCGGACCACCACCCGCGTGGGCTCGCCGCCGGTATGAGAATCCACCACCGAAACGCGTTGCATGCGCCGGATTCAACCCCATCACGATCCAGGCGCAAGCGGCTTTTCTCCTAGCGGTGCTCAGACCTACGTTCCCCCGGACGGAGTCCTTTTGACGCCGTCTCCATTTCCTGAGCTTGGGTTCATGTTTCGCGGGAATCCGCCGGACTTCGGTGATTCGGCTTACAACCTCGGCGCCGACCCGGCGTTCCTGAACATTCCCCATTCCGCATCCACCCTGACGGTTTCGTGGTTTGCGAACCGTGCCGGATTCCAGGGAGATGCCGACGAGTCCTGGGCCATGGATAACGTTTCCGTGAGCATCGCCCCTGAGCCACGCGGAGACCTTCAGGCCAGCATCGCTGTGTCGAGCGTCGATATTTGCTGGCCCGGCCGCACGAACAGAATGTACCAGGTTCAGTATTCGTCGGAGCTGACGGCGAACGCTTGGGTGGATTTGGGCGCTCCCGTACAAGGCAATGGCACGAACTGCGTGACCGATGCCATACGAGGCACGGAGCGTCGTTTCTACCGAGTCGTTGACCCCCAATAGCCAGCACCGAACCGATCGCGCCGCGCGAGCTCACTGGAGCGAACAGCCGTCCCGCGTCGGCGTCGGAGCGGCTCGATGCGGATGGCGATGGGTTGGGCGATCGCGACGTGGATGGCGGCCGCTTGCGCTGACCCGAGGGCTTCACGATTGAAGGAGAGGCCGAACCAACAGGCTGCGCCCAAGGCCGGGATCGCGTCCCGGTTGACCAGCCGGAGTTCCTCCGCCCGACGCCGGTGAGCCGGGCCGCTTTACTCCGGCCCGGCCCCAGGTCCCGAACCGCTCCGCTGCAGCACCCGCACCTCGTGCCGCCGCAGGCGCAGGCGCCCGTCGGCGGGCAGGGGCGTGTCCGATTCGGCGTAGGGATCCAGGAGGCGGGGTTGGCCGGAGGTGGCGAACTGGAGGGCGACTTCCAGATCGCGTTCGCCTTCGTTGAACAGGACGACGTAGTCGGCGCCGGCCTTGGTCACGTGGCGGACGCGGAGATCGGGCGAGGCCGGGGCAAAGCGCAGAGCGGGTGGCGCGAGGGCGTCCAGGTGCCGGACGAGTTCGGCCTCCGGGATGGCGGGCGACCAGCGGAGGAGGCGGCCGGCGCGGTCCAGGACGGCCAAGGCGGGGGCGGCTTGGGCGGGCGGCTCGACCTCGGCCTCGAGGATCACGGCGCGATAGTGCATGCCCCGCAGCCGGATGCCGCTCCCATCGACTTCCGCGTCCTCCCACAGGTGGCGCGCTTCGAGATAATTGAAATCGCGCTGATGCTGGAAGCAGACCTTGGCCGCGCGCCACGGGAGATAGTCGTTGCGGCCCAGGATGGCGAGCCCGCAGTGGTGGAGGCTGTCCGTGTTCAGCCAGCAGAGGCGTTGCGCCGCTTTCGCGAAGGCCGGGTAGTCGTCCCACCACGCGCTGTGCGGGCCGACATCCGGCGGCCGCTCGTCCACCCGCGGGCCGCGCACGGAATAGTAGAAGGCGTGCGGATACAGGAGGTTGCAGCCGCGCACGACCAGCCAGTGCGTAAGCCAGCGCATCTCTTCGAAGGTGAAGTCGTGGCCGTAGGCGCCGCAATACTCGTTCGCATTCCGGCGGCGCCCCAGGTGGATCATGGCCGACGAGGCGCACTTCGCGTTGGTGGATTGGCCGCCCTCCAAGGCCGTGGGCTTCGCCGGCTCGACGTAGCGCCAAACGATGTCCTGGCCCGGCAGGTGGAAATGCCGCAGGTGGCCGATGTCGTCCGGGGCGGAAGGATGTCCGGTGAGGGCGATGCCGTGGCGTTGGCACCACTCCGAAATCGGACGGTAGAACGTCTCCTCCAGACGGGACTGCAGCGCCCGGTGATACTCGCGGCGGCGGCGGGCCGCCTCGGGTTCGTCGTCAAACCACAGCGCCGGCAGGTGCTCGGTGAAGTCGTAGCCGAGGAGCCGGTTCACCTGGGCCAGAATGCCCGTCGTCCCAGGCCGCGCGCCGGCCTCCGGAGCCTTGGCCAGCAGGGAGGGTTCGTCGGTGAAAATGGCCTGGATGGTCCGACCAAAGTGCTTCCCAAACTCGTCGTAGTAACGCTGATAAACCAGTTCGAGGAAGCACGCGACGGCCTCGGGATTCAGGATGTCGCCCCCGGGCGGAAGGTCCTCCGGCACCTCGCGATGGTCGGCCCGCCGGGGCGGATCTGCCTCGACAAAATGCAGGCCGCGGATGACCGAACGGCCGGGCGCGGCGGCCCGGTCCACGATGGCCACTCGGTGGCCGTTGGCCTTGCGCGTCACCAGGGCGACCAGGGTCTGGCCCGGGGCCAATTGCGGCAGACGATCGTCGCCCAGGCGGACCCCGTGGATCGTGTCGCCGGGGTGTGCGTCCTCGAGGTCAATGGCAAAGAGGCCGCGGGTGCGGAAGGCGGGGTTTTTGGCCACGACCTGGCCGCAGGATGAGCCGCTGGGGTACATGCCTTCGTCGTAGAGGACGACCCACATGTCACGGGCCTGGGCGCGCTCGATGGCGAAGCGCATGAAGTGGATCATGCGCTCGCTCAACCAGCCGATGCTGCGGGGCAGGCCGGCGCGCGGGTGGATGACGAAGGCGTGGACGCCGTGCGCCTGGAAGTCGGCCAGTTGCCGCTCGATCTCCGGCTCCGTCAATTCGTCGTTCCAAAACCAGAACGGGCAGAGCGAGAATTCGCGCGGCGGATCGGCCCAGCCGGGCGGGAGGGAGGCGCTTTGGGGGGAGGCGGCGGGGGCGGGGGTGGCGAGGGCGGGAACGCTTGGGAGGGCCAAGGCCGCTCCGGCCACCGCCAGGCGTCGGGAGAACTGGCGGCGGGTCAGGGGGGGGAGGGGCATTGAGGATGGTTTCACAGGGTCGTCTCGCACGTGACTTCGAGGGTGTGCCCCGGGGCGAGGAGAACGGGCGGGTCGAAGGCGATTTCCACCTGCGCTTCGGCTTGCGCGCGGGTGGCGGGCAGGGTTTGGCCGTCGAGCCGGGCGGCGACCGCGGCGGCCTTTGCGCCCGGGGCGAGTTGGACGGCGAGGGTGCGGAGGGTCACCTGGCCGTGGTGGACGGCGAGGGTGTGAGTTTGGGCTTGGGGGGTGCGCTGTTGGGCGTAGGCGCCCCAGCCGCCGGCGGCGGTGAAGGCGGCCTTGAAGTGCTCCGGCGTGAGGCGCGGGGCGAAGCCGAGACGGCCGGACGGGCCGTGGCTGGAGAAACCGCAAGCGCTCAGGAACGTCCCGTAGCTGGCCATGGCCCGGGCGTAGTGGTCGCTGCACTCGATCTCGTTGAACGGATTCCGCTTCGAGGCGTGGTAGCGGTCGTGGATGGCGCGGGTGATGGCGAGGGCCTCGAGGGTCATTCCCTCCGCCATCATGTGCGACGCCGCCTGGTGCTCGAAGCCGCTCATGCACTCGTTGAAATAGCCGATCTGCCAACTCGAGATCCCGTAGACGTCCTTGATCCGTTTCGGGTTGGTCGTCATCACCAACCCGGCGTCGCCCGCCAGGGCATAGGGGCGGCCGGCCGTGTACTTTCGGCGGAAGGGGCCCACGTCGGGCGCGAAGTTGTATTGCCACAGCGCGCGGAGCGCGCTCAGCGTCTTTTCCTGGTCGAGCACTCGCCCCAGGTTCACCTGCCAGGCCCAGCTCTGTCCGTGGACCTGATCGATGTGACAGGCCTCGTAGGTGCCGAGGGTCTTGGCCCGCTGGGGGTCGGGGATCTGGAAGAAGTATTCGCCGTTGAACAGCCGGGACTCGACGGAAGCGCGGGCCTTCTCGTAATGCGTGCGGCAACGGGCGGCAAAGGCAAGGTCGCCCAGCTCCTTCGCCATCTCCTCCGCCGCCCGCCACGCCGCGATCGCCAGCGACGTGATCCACGCAATCTGGCCATACCAGGCGGCGTCGAGCGTGTTCTCCTGGGCCCCGTCGAGAATGCCATCGCCGTCCCGATCGTGGCGGATCAGGTACTCGACCGCCTGCTTCACCTTCGGCCACACCCGCCGGAGGAAGGCGTCGTCCGTGCTCATCTGATGCTCGCGCCACACGCCGAGGATGCGGCCGCACTGGCCGTCGACGGCGGGTCCGGTGCCTTCCGCGCGGTGGCGGACGACCCCGTGCTCAGGGTCGAAGCCCACTCCGAAGTCCACGCGCTCGCGCAGGTCGCGCTCCAGTTCCGGGAAGAGGCGGCCCATGGCCTGCGCGTAATGCCACACGTGCGTGCAGGTGCCTTCGCAACAGCCGATCCCCTCCCACGCCCAGAAGCGGCCGCTCCCGAAACGATGGCAGGTGGTGGTGGCGAGGGTGGAGGTGTTGACGAAGGTGCGGTCGAGAAACCAGTGCGGCAGGGTCGAGTCATACCACGTCTCCCGCCACCGCCGGGTGAGCGACTCCAAACGCGGCAACTCCGCCGCCACATAGGTGGCCACGGCGGTCGCATCGGCAAAACGCTTTCCGTAATGATTGCCCGTCCGCGCGTCCGGGCAGGGCAGCGTGGTGGTCGGGAAATGCCAGGCCAGCACGAAACGCACCTCGGCCGACTCCCCGGGCGCGAGCGCCAGCGTGCGTCCCACCGCGCCCAGGGGTTTCTCGCCGGCAGCCCGCTCGGTCTGGCTGGGCTCGAGGAACACGCCCTCCGGCAGGGTGTCAGCGGGCACCTCGGGATTCGCCACCCCTGCGCCCACGAGGGCCAGGGCCAAGGTGCCAAAGTCGGGCTGTTGCTCGAGGGGCGCGTCCAGCACGGGTTCGTCGGTTTGCACGATGTGATCCACCCCGATATTGCCCCAGCCGCCCTGAGCGTCGTCCACGATCTCGAGCACCGCTTCCCGTCCGGCCCACGCGGCGACGTCCAGGGCCACGCGGCGCATGCGGTTTCCGTTCTGCCCTCGGGCCTGGCGCACGATCTGGCCGTCCACCCTCACGTTGAACGCCAGGCCGCCGCCGCTGCCGCCGCCGAGGTAAAACGCGAGAAACTTGCGCTGCAGCAGAACCGGTCCGCGGGTGAGCTTGCCGGTTTGATTGTCCTTCGCCTCGATGGACGCGCCCGGTGCGCTCGCGTGCGAGTTCGCCACCCCGCCACCTTCACCCCCGAGATCACCCTGATACGGCGGGACCTCCCCGCGGCGGACCGGGGCGGATCCGAACGCGACCCCTTCGACCTTCCAGGCGTCGTAACCGTGCTCGAAATCCTCGACGAGCAGGTCGGGGCGCTTGGACACCCCCGCGGGCGGGGCCTTCTCGAAATGCATCGCCACCAGCGTCGCGCCGCGGCCGCGCCGGACGACGTTCACGCGCTGACCGTCGCCAGGGCGGGCGGCGTGGAAGCTGGTGGCGTTCTGCAGCCATCCGGCCAGGCTGACCGTGACCGGTTGCGCACCCCGGTGGGTCAGCGTGAAGACGAACACCGTAGCCGGCAGACTGGAATCGGCGGCGTCCTGGGGGATGAACGGCGAGAAGGCTTCCAACTGGACCGCCACCGCCGACGCCGGATCCCGGTATTCAACGGTGCCGATCGGGTATTGGCCGGTGAAGCGCACCTCCGCCCACCCGCTCGCATCGAGGGGACGGATCTCCGTGCGGCCTTCGCCCTCGACGCGGATCGCAAAGCCTTGGGCAATGGCCTGCGAATCCGCCCGCACCGCCGGCTTCACGTAGGTCGCGCCATCGCGCGGACGGATGGCGCGGTCGCCCGTCTCGAATTCCATGCCCACCTCGCTCCACAGAACCCGCCGCGGCAGCACGCCCTCGGTCTTCTGGTTGAAAATGTCCCAGTTCCAAAGCCGGCCGTCGCCGCCCAGGTAAAGGGTGCCGCAGCAAAGGCCGCCCACCGGCATGCCGATGTAACGCAGTTCGTGGCGGGCCTTGGTGTAGACCGTGGGGGTGCCCCGCCCATAGAGCGCCGCCACCCAGTCCGGATGCAGCTTCTTGTCGGCGGGGATGATCTGGTCCCAGTCCGCCTCGGCGAACGGCCCGGCCATCAGCGGCCGCGGCGACCAGGCCAACCCCGCCGCCGTGAGACCCGTAAACTTCAGAAAATCCCGGCGGGGAAGGCGAGCGGCTGGTCCGTCGCCGGCCGGGAAGCAGGGGGATGGGGGATGGTCATTCATAACAAGCGGCCGCCCGTGCGTCGGGGCGACGGGGCGTGGTCATGCGCCCGAGGGTGGACCATCCGCGGCCGCGGTTCAAGCGCGGCCCTGGGGCGGGCGGGCGGGGCCTGGTCGAGCGAGCATCGCCACGGGAGAGGGACGCTACGGCTGGCGCACGCGGTCGTCCTGCACTTCGCGCGCCGCCTTCACGGTGTTCTGTTCCAGGATCACGTCGCCCGCCTGCGGGCCGATGCGAATGCCGACTTTCTGGCGGCCGGGGCCGGTGTCCTCGATGGTGTTCCGGCGGATGATCGTGCCGCGGGTCGCCCCGTGGACGAACAAGCCCCAGCCTTCGTTGTCGCGCACGGTGTTGCCCTCGAAGGTGACGCGATGGGCCGCCATCGGCTCGCTCTCCGGCCGCCAGTAAACCCCGCCCCGCCGGTTGCCGACGATCGTGTTCCTGCGGACGACATTGTCGCTGTCCTTGTGCCCGATCGACAGGCCGAAGCCGCCGTTGTTCTCCAGCCAGTTGCCCTCCGCCACGCCCCCGCGCACCCGCCAGCAAAAAAAGAACCCGTCGCTGTCGTTGCCCACGGCGCGGCAATTCGTCACCGACGGCCGTTGCGAACCGCTGCCCGGATGCAGCCCGTAGCCCGCGCAACCCTCGACCACGCAGCCCTCGACCGTCACATCGTTCGACTGCTGGAAACTGATGCCATCGCCATTGTAGCCGCGCACCCGGCACTGGCGGATGACGCAATGGTCGCCGCGGTAGAGAAAGATGCCGGCCGTCCGGCAGCCGTCCACCTGGGTCGGATTCTCGGCCCGGTTGCCCTCGACCACGAGTTGTTCCACCCGCGCGTCCTGCAGATGATACCCGCTGATGACCGGGAAGACAGTGGCCGCGAACCCGCCGTCCGCCACCATGATATCGGCGTTCATGGCCCGGCTGAGCGTGAAGTAATGACCCCGCCCGTTCAGGATCGTGGCGCACACGCCGTGGAAGTTACGCTGGGACTTCGACGCCACATACACACCTCGGCCGACCGCGAACCCGTTCGTGTCGCTCACCGTGATGGCCGCCTCGCCAAAGTCGCCGTCCGCAGCCAGAGCCGCCCGATACTCGCGGTCCTTCTTCAGCACCGTCTGTTCGCCCGCGCCCCGCACCGTCACCCGGCTGCGCAAATGAAGCGAGTCGCGCATCAGATACTCGCCCGGGCCGATCTCGACCACGCCGCCCCCGAGGTTGCCGACGTAATCCACCGCGGCCTGCAAGGCCCGGTGGTCGTTCCCGACGATGTCCGCGTCGCGCAAACCCACGGTCACGCGCACGGCCGGCTGCGCGTGCAGATCGTTCTCGGGATGCGACCGGCCCGCCTGGTCGGCGCAGGCAAGGTCGATGGTAAGCAGAACCGCCGACCACCGCACAATCACTTGGAACTTCATGGGGCGTTTTGCCGGACAGCATCGGCCTGCCACCCGGGGAAGTCGAGCCGGACTTGCCCAGGGCGACGCGCCCGCTCCCGAGACGAACACACGCCAGCGTCCGCAGACGGAATCGTGCCCGCCGGTCAATTCCATGATGGCTCCTGGGTGGTCGGCAGTCGCTGTTCTGCCCGGCGGCGAAGACGAGCCCGCATGGGTGGTCGGTTCGGGAGTCGCATGACGACACCCTGTCACGATGAGTGCCAGCCAAACGGCGGTTACGGTTGAGTCGCGGATATTCATGTTGGTCGATCGCTTGGCTGGGCCACCTGGTCATGTCAGTAACTCCCCAGGTCCGATGACACCGAGACCTTCAGGTCCGGTCCAACCGTGACCGCGACGCGATAGCCACCACCAGCCTCGAAGTAGCCCTGCTCGCCGGAATCAATGTGCTGACCGCCGGCGTCGAAGCATCATCGGAATCCCATGACCCGGTAAAAGCACCGGTTGCCAGTGGACGAATCCTCGAATTCAACCGCAGAACCACTACCGGAAACCACTGCGCCCACGAAATCCCATTGCCTCATGTCCTCTGATTTCAGCACCCGGTATTGCAGGTGGCTTTCTGTCGACCAACGCAGCTGGGATGAAGTGGTGCGCAGCAGGGTGACTGCTATCGTATTGGTCGGCAAATGGGAACTCAACCTGCTCTGGAAGACGGACACCGATTGCGTTGCGGTTGACCGATCCAAGTACTGGGTGGCAGCTCCGGGATCAATCACACAGATCAGCGGGAGCGTGAAGGGTCCCAGCCCGGATGCATACGGATACCACTCGGTGGAATCGTCCACCGGACAGAACCAACACACGTAATTGGCATCTATCCTCTGCCTGACACTGGTTGTTTCGCACACGGTGTATCTCATGTATTGGCAGTTGCCGCACGTTGCGCGACCTGCCAGCAGCAGAATGAGTTTCCCGGAGTTCCGGGCCGCCTCCACTGCCTCGGCACGATTCGCCTGCCAGACCAGCGGAGCAGCGGACCCCGCAAGAGGCATCATGAAGCAGATACCGGCCAGCATCCAGGTGCTTGGGCTCATGGGTGTCATATTGGACTCTTTCCTCGAACGCGAAGTGGACCGACGCCGGACCGCTGGCGCCGGCCTGCCAGCCGCGCGTTGCTCCGGCGTTCTCCCCGCCGGAGGGTTCGACGTTCTCATGTGTGGAACTCAAGACCCGTCATCACACCGCGTCAATCCTGAACCCGGTGCCATCGCTGCCATCCTCTGCGCCTCTGCGGGAGAACCCCGCTCAGCAGACACCCATCCGTCCTCCCTCCCCAGCGATCGGGCTGCGCGGGGAATGTGATCGTAGAGCCGGCTCGTCTCGGCTCCCGCAGAGGCGCAGAGGCGCAGAGATCTAAAGGCGGATCGTGCCCTGGGGCCAAATGACGTCGAACCTATACGTCAGCCGCTCGCGAGCGCAGGGAAGCGAGCCGGCTGCACGTGATGTCAGGCGGCGCTGCTGCCGCCATACCTGCGCTTCGTCTGCGCGATCGATCCGACGACAAGCTGCTCGAGAACGGACTGGTCGAGGTCGCCGAGGCGCTTGAAGTACAGACAGGACCTGCCCATCTGGTGCTTGCCCAGTCTCGACAGCAGCGCTCGTTGCTCGGCGCTTTCGGCGTCCAGGTAGACGACGAGTTGTCGCCCTCTGATGGCAAACGCCGCCAAGGGCATCTCGCCGGATCGGCCGCTCGCGTAGGTGTAGCGATAGGAGCCATAACCGACGATACTCGGCCCCCACATCTTTGGCGGATGCTTGGTGAGCTTCTTGAAGATAGCCATCAGCGTCTTGCAGTCCGCCTTCTGCTCTTCGTTGGCGCGCGCAGCGATGTATTCCTTAACCTTGGCGTTGGTTGGCTTGGTCTTGTTCTCAGACATTGCTGTGCATTCCAATGGTGTTGGGTGCGACGCCTAACGCCAGAACTGAGCGACCTGGGCGGCCCGGCGCGACCGTTTTGGCAGCTGACCTGGCCCGCCCCAGTTCGGTCCGGTGCTCTTGTTCGGCTCTCCCGGCGGTTGCATTGGGAGCATCGGCGTATGAGTGGGCAAAGCGTGTAGCGAGATCATCCCATGCTGCCGGTTCCGACCGTGATAAGGACAGACATGATGGCCAACGCGAACACCAGTAATACGAACGCGGACGCGATGGCGACAATCTTTCCAGCTCCCTGTTTCCATCGGAAGACGCCGAAACACAGGCCCGCAAGCGAGGCGAGAAATACAATGGCGACAACGAGAGTGAAAAGCGGAATGCCAAACAGCCGAAGCGTATTGTGGTCGTAGGTGATCATAATGTTGCGCTGCTGGTTTGACTAGGCTGCTCGTGTCCGGTGCAAGACCGTGTTGGCAGGACTTTTGGAAACGCCGAACGCTCCGGCTCAGGCACGCCGGGCCAATGGTGTCCGAAGGTCAGCGAGACCCGACCCCGGCGTCGCCTGCAGCCGGCTTGTTCTCAACCCGGTAGGAGGCCATCGGCGATCAAGCGTTGCCTCACCTCTGCCAGAGAGACACGTTCCTCTCCCCGCCGCTCTGCAACAGCGGCCAGATCTGCAACGTCCTCCATGATCTCATCATACTCCTGAACAGGAAGAACGACAGCGATCTTCCTGCCGCCTTCGTCGGTCAGATACTGCGGGTTCATGGCCGGAGCATGCCAGCCCCAAGGCCGAAACGCAACCGCCGCCCGCGACTACCCCACCGAACGCTGAGGCCCGGAGACTTCGCACTCCTGGACAGTCAGCGCTTTTCATACTCAAACACTCGTACGCGGGTCTCCGTTGCCTCCACTGACTTGTTCGGCCTGAGTGGTTTCATCTGTGACCAATCAAATCCTCGGCCGTCATTCCGATGTCGCGCGCGATCTGCCTCAGCAGGATCGGAGCAACATCCCGACCTGCGTGGTTCGGAACGGTCGTGCCCCGTCCATCCGAGTGACGGTACTGCATGTGAGAGCCGCGCTGCCGCACTAATACAAATCCCAACGCCTCCAGAATGCGACAGACCTCGCGAGGCTTCAGGACTGGGAGCCTCCCCATGGCCTACCCCACTTGAATCATCTGGGTACCGACAAACTCTGCCTGCAACGGCGGCTCTCCGTCCTCCAGCAGCATGGCCAAAACCTCCTCCAGATTCCGTCTCAGCTCGTCCAGCGAGGCTCCCTGGGAGTGTGCACCCGCGAAACCGGGCACGTAGCCGACGTATAGACCAGTGTCCGAGCATCTCTCAACAACCGCCGTGAAAGACTTCATGGCCAAACACTAGGCTCTCCGCGTCGGCGCGTCAAAGCCCGCGATGAGCTATCCGAGCGCCTCGGGCCGAACGGTAACTGGAGCTACGCCGGACCAAGGGCCCAGATGCTCGCCGGGCGCGCTCGTCCGACGCTAGCTCGCACGCCTGGTTCGACGTTCCTGGCTGGAGATCACCACGAAGTTCACGAAGACCACGAAGACCCGAGCCGAAGTTCGAGCTCGCCGCAACCGCCCGGCGACATTGAACCCAGCATGACTCCGGTCCGGTCGGGCGACTCGCCACGAAGTCCCCAGAAGCACCCAAACTCGGCCGGCCAGACCTGCGGGAACCCACCACCCTTCGTGTCCTTCGTGTCCTTCGTGGTGAACTCATGGTCGAACGGTAAGTGGAGCTACGCCGGAGCAAGCGGCCAAATCCACGCCGGGCGCGCTCATCCGGCGTTCTCTCGCACGACTGGTTCGCTGGTTTCACACTCGGCCCTTCCAAGCGTCAGGGTGCCGTCGAAGATCGAACACGGCAGCGATCACCACCACATCGCCCTCTACAAAGTAGATCAAACCGTAAGGGAACCGCCGTGTGCGGCAGCGCCGCAAGCGGTCCGAAACCCGCCGCCATGCTTCCGGCTGCATGAGGATACGACTCACGGTGCGCTCCACCTCTTCCAGAAACTCCAAACCCAGCCCCGGGGCCGCTCGGTCGTAGTACTCGATCGCCTCAGCAAGCTCTCGTTGGGCCGGCGACAGGAACCGGTAGGTCATCGATCATATCGGCCCCGTAGTTCGCGCAACACGGTGGGACCATCCATCGCGGCGATATCGCCACGCCGATGCGCCTCCATCCGCGCTTCCGCTTCAGCGACCCAAGCCGCCTCCACAGCCACCGCCGCCTCGTCATCCAAGCTCCCAATCAGCGCGTCTGCCAAGAGGGCCCGCTGCCCCGCAGGTAGCCGCAAAGCTTCACGTTCCAGAATGGCCTGATCCATAGCCCTACCTTACGTCACCCACCAACCGAAGCAAGACTCGCGTCAAGGTCACCCGTCCCAGCGAACGATAAAAGTGAGGCGCCGCCGACCGGAAGCGGGGCTTCGATGCGATTGATGATGTCCGGTTACCGATCATGGTCAACGGCGAGGCGGCTCGGCGGTTGCCTCCACTGACTGGTTCGCCTCGGGCAATCCCCCACGGACAACGAGCAAGCCCGCCCCCCTCTGTGCCTCTGCGCCTCTGTGGGCCCCCCCGCCACCGGACATCCCCCCGGTCCTGGCTCCCTGCACACAGGCTCCGCCGCCACCGCATCACAACCACCGGCTTGTGCTGGCTCCCACAGAGGCGCGGAGGCGCAGAGGAAGAGCCCCCACCACGGATGACGCGCCACGAAACACGCCAACTGCGCACATTCTCGGTCACCTTGGCGGGGCATGGTCGTCGAACGGCAGAACTGAGCGACGCGGGCGGCCCAGCGCGTCCACTTTGGCAACTGACGTGGCCCGCCCGCGTTCGCTCCAGTGATTTTGTTGGGCGTCATTTCGCGGCATTGGCCAGCATTTCAAGCAGCACTGCGCGTGTGGCTGCCTGTTGCGTCTCGCGGCTGATAGTTGCTCTACCATCGAAAAGCTGGTGTCCGTAGTAACCGAACTGAGAGTGATTGCCACCCTTGATCTCCACCCACCGTGTATCCTGCGGAAGCAGTCTCTTGTTGGAAAGCGTTCGATCCGGCGGCGCAACACCGTCGTTCGATGCATAAATCTTGGTCACCGGCATCGCAAGTGACGAGAGGTCATCCTGCTTCGGATGCGTTGTGCCAACCAGCACCATCGCAGAGAAGGCTCTGGAGTCGGACTGCGCCACCCGACAGGCCAGCGCACCGCCGAGCGAATGCCCCGACACGACCCAGTGCGAAATCTCAGGATGCGCCGCAAGGATTTCAAGCACCCGCTTCACGGAGGCTTGCTTGTGCGAGGCAAGCGGGGCAAACCGGTAAGGCAATTTGACGACAAAGCCAGTGTATCCCGCCTCGGCTATCGGGCGAAGCAGAGGAGCATAAGCGTGCGCGGATACGCCAGAACCGCATATAAAAATCAGAGCCGGCTTGCTGTCAGACGAAGTGGGCAAGAACTCTAACACCGTTGCCCCCTCAGCAACAGAAACCGTCGGACTGCTGCGCAACGTGCCATCAGGAACTCCGCGAGTTCGATAAGAGTTGGCAAGCCACAACGTAAAGATCGTAGCCCAAAGCACGAAGCCGCGTAGAATCCACCGGCGTGAAACAGGCTTGCTTCGACGCTTCATGGCTGTCCCACTGGTCATGCCGTGGGCGTGTTCTCTAACGCCAGCGGCGACGAGATCTGGCGCGGCTGCGTCCATAAACGGTGCGCCGATCCTGGATTTGGCTGTGCCGACTGGTTAGGCGTTGCGGTCATTTAGGATGGAATTGTCACGCTGATGAGCCCGAAGCGGTCTGCGCGCTGCCGCTGAGACCGGCTTGTGAGGGCCGACGAAATGCCGAGCGAAGTTTCGAGACAGCACCGACTATCGGGAGTGCTAGTAGATAGGTGAACCAAGCATCGAATCCGATGAGTGCCATCATGCCAAGTCCGACTCCGAACAGCGTGAAGCTGGCGAGGATGAACGCGCACTCAAAGAGCGTGAGTTGGAGTGCGTATTTCTTCATAGCGTTCGTGCTGCGTGGGTTTGTTTGAGTTTCCCTTTCAGGAAGTGCGTAGCGACGCCTAACGCTCCAGATCAGTGACAACCCGGCGCCACTGATCTTCGAGTGCAAACCGGAGCGCCATCGCCAGGTTCACTGCATCTGGGTTGTTATGTCACGATTTGGTTCCATCTCGTGGCTGCTTGGTGGCCTGGTAATTCCGCAGAACAGCCGTCGCCTCCGCTAATCCCAAGCCTGTCTCATCACGGTAGGCTTTCACCGCTTCGACGAATGATCCGGAGGGATCATCGCACTTGGCCCTGACATTGGCCGAGGGGCTCGGAAGTGCGGCGACATCGACTTTCTTCTTCACCGGGCGAAGCAGGAAAAAGGCGACAATGAAAGCGCCCCCCGCACCCAAAAGCAGCCCACTCCAGAAGCTCGGCAGCGACTCTAGGAAAAGACCAAGGCCGACGGAGAAAAGGGAAAGGAGAAGGTAGGCAGCAACGGCCCACGGCAGGTCCCGTAGGGAGAAGTCGCCGACTCGTAAGGATTTGTGTTCAGTCATGAGAGTCTTTGTTCGTGTTTTTCGGGGGCCAGCCTCGTGGCCTTCAATTTCCAGACATAACGGCAAGTGGAGCTACGCCGGACCCAGCGCCCAAACCCACGCCGGGCGCTCTCGTCCGGCGTTAGCTCGCACGCCTGGTTCGACGTTGCCATGTGCGACACTCAA
>CAZVRY010000003.1:0-8026 GCA_964629545.1 uncultured Verrucomicrobiota bacterium
ACCGTTTCCAGCGCAGCGATGACTCAGGTTGGGGGGAGGGAGAAAGGGAGAGGGGGCATGCGGGCGGTGAAAAACCCGGGTGAGCGGACCTCCACCACCGCGGATGACGCGGATGGCGCGCATGACCTTCGTGCCATCCGCGCAATGCGCGATTAGATCGAGGGGCGGGAGCGAGGACTGGGGCCCGGGCCGCCCGCCCAGCGACGGGGAGTGGCCGGGATCAGCAGCAAGTGCGCGACCAGACCTCCGAGGAGGGCCAGGTTCGCCGCCTGGCTCAGCCCATGGAGTTTGCGGAACGTGGCCAGGGCGGCCGCCGCCTCCGCCGGCGGCGTGGCGGGGTCGTAGGCCTGCCCGTGCAACCCCTTCATCTGCGGCTGCAGCTTCTGTCCTCCCACCAGGGCAACGACCAACAGCGACCCGGCCAGGATGAACCGACCGCGCGGGTGCGGTCGCCCGGAGATCAGCCACTCTGCGACCAAGTGCACCAGGGCGATCGCCGCGCAGACGTACTGGAGGGCGAAGTAGCGGTCGATGATGATCAACGCCAGGTGGCCGGCCTGGGGACGGGGCAGGAACACCGCCACCTCGGGGGAGAAGACGGCCGGGCCGACCGCGAACGTGAAGAAGACGCCCGAGCCGAACCAGACGGCGGCATTGAGCAAACCGAGAGCGCGCAGGAGTCGGAACATAAGCGGGATGATCGCCGGGCACAGATCAGGGGACGGGCGGAAGCCGCGCGGCCCACTCGCGCAGGGTGACCGCACCCGCCTGCTGTCGCTCCGCCTCGCCGATCCGCTCGAACTCGGCGCGGAGATACGCTCCCGCCTCGTCGTCGCGGGTGCGCAGGTCGGTGCCCCGACCCGCCCGGATGGCCAGGAGGATGTCGTGGGCGGTGATGCGATCGAGGGGACGGCCGGGGGCATAGCCGATTTCGGAGCCGGCGACCTCGATGACGAGGCGGCTGTGAACGAGGAGGCTGAGGATTTGGGTGACCAGCCGGCTGGGCACGCTCAGGGCTTGGGCCAGGTCGAGGCCTGTGGGCGGCTTGGCCCCGGCCAGGTGCCGTTGAGCGATGAGGGTCATCAAGCGCAAGGCCACGAACTCTCGACTCCGCTCGTGGACGCCCTCGGTCAGTTTCTCCTGGAGGTAGGTCTGCCGGTTCTGAAAGGCGTAGGCGACCTGGGCGCCGAAGAGGAGGATGAGCCAGGACAGATAGAGGCCGATCATGACCACCGGCACCATGCCCAGGCTGCCGTAGATCTTGCTGTTGGTCACGACGCGGGACACGTAGAGCACGCTGAACTGGTTGTTGAGTTGCCAGAGGCATCCGCCCACGATCCCGCCCACCAGGGCCGCCTGCCAGGCCACTTTCGCATTCGGCATGAGGAGGTAGAACACGGCGAAACCCGCGCTGAGCAACCCGAAGGGCAGGAACCGCATCGCCGTCACCAACGCCCCCTCGGTGCTCCAGTGCAGCCCGCTGATAAAGGTCCGCACCTGCTCGAAATGGGGCCCGCTGGTCAACCCCATCGTGACGATGACCAGCACCGGCCCCAGGGTCGTGGCCGCCCAGTACAACACCACCCGGTTGAACCAGGACCGCCCGCGCGTCACCCCCCAGATGTCGTTGAACGTGTCCTCGATCCGGACCAGCATGGAGAGCGCGACAAACAGGAGCACAATCACCCCCGTGATCCCGAGCGTGCCGCTGCGAATGTTCCCCACGAAGTCGTAGATGCGACGGGCCACCTCTTTCCGGGCCAGCACACCCCGGGCCTCCTCGGGATCCAACACCGACGCGGGCGCCGGCGGTCCGAGGGGTTCGGCGAGGGCGACCTCGGGCGTCAAGGTGGCCACGAACTGCTCGACGAATCGCTCCACCTGCTCCTCCCCTTGGTTCTTAAGCAGGCTGGTGGAGACACTGAGCACCACGGCCAGCATGGGAACCATCGCGAGCAGGCTGCTGTAGGCCAAGGCCGAGGCGCGCAACGGACAGCGGTTGCGGACGAAGTGGCGGAACACCATCGCCCAAAAATGGAGCAGCCGCTGCCAGGTGGAGCGGCGCGCCAGCGTCTGGACGACCTCTTCCGTCTCTTCCAAGACCGCGACCGCCTCGGCCTGCAATTGTCTGAGCTTGGCGACCGGTTCGTTGGCCATGGCCGCAGCCTAATCCGCCCGCGCCGCAGGGCAAGGCCCAAAGCAGCCCCCGGGGCGCGCGCGCGCCCCGGTCCTCACTCCTCCCCCCGCAGCCAGTCCGCCAACATACCCAGCGCCGCCTCGTCCAAAATGTGCTGGGCGCCGAACGACGGCATGCGATCGTTGCGCCGTCCGTAGAACCGTTCGTGCGTCGGATCGGCCATGATCCCAATCAGCCACTCGCGCGACCCATAACCGGTCAGATCGGGCGCGGTGGCGTCTTCGTCCGGCTTGCGGAACTGGTGGCATTCGACGCACCGGAGATCCGAGGTGGCGGCCAGCTTGCGCCCTTCCTCGATGGCCGCGACGTCGCGCGCCTCGAGTTCGCGTTGCGCGGGCAGCGCCGCCTCCGCGGACACCGCCGCAATCACTTTGCGCAGGTCCTCCTGCAGCTTCGCGTCGTAGCCGGCCACATCGCGCAGGACGAAGCGAGCCATCTTGCCGTCCTTGTGTTTGGTGTTGCCGAAGTAATGCGGGGTGGTGATCCGAGCCGGGTCGAGCAGGCCCGCCAACCACTCCCGAGAGGCGAACCCCTTGAGGTCGGGCGCGGTCGGCGGATCGGCGGGCGGTTGGCCAAGCCCGTCATGGCCGTCATACCGATGGCAACTGGCGCAGTGTCGGCTGAACAACCTGGGGCCCTGCATCAACGGATCGGTGCGGACGAGGGCGGCCGCCCCGGCGGGGGGAATCCCGCGCTGGCGGACGAGGGCGTGGACGCGGGCGGCATCCCGGCGGGCCGCCGCCAGGGCGGCGGCATGCGCGGGATCCTGACGGTCCTGCCACAAGGCCTGGCCGGTCAGAAACACCATGCCGGTCACCAGCAAGGCGAGCACCGTCACGTTGACCACATGGCCGCGCCGCGCCCGCTGGATGAACGGCATCGCCGCCAGCAACGCCATCAGGGCCCCGGGGATCAGGACGGCCCCCACCACCTCCGTCCCGCCCGGGAAACGCTTCAGGAACTGGTAGAGAAACAGGAAGAACCACTCGGGCCGGGCCGCCGGATAGGCCTCCGCCAGATCTGCCGGAGCCCCCAAGGGGGCGCCCCGTCCTTCGTGCCCGGAGCAGGCCAGGCCCAAACCCACCGCCAACACCCCGAGGCACACCACCGCATCCCGCCAGGCCTGCTCCGGCCACCACGGGCTCGCGGAGCCCGACGCCGGTTCCCACGGCGCCGACCGCCGCAAGAGCCGCACCGCCCAGAAGAGGACGACGCCCAGGCTCAGCGGCAGCAACCCCGCATGCAGAGCCAGGAACCGAGTCAGCGTGTGATGGCCCACCTCCGGACCGCCGAGGAGGAACGTCTGTAGCGCGGGTCCCACCACCGGGACGATGGCCAGCAGATTGAGCGGCACCCGCGCCGCCCAATAGCCGCCTTGATCAAAGGGCAGCAACCAGCCGGTGACCGACATCCCCACCCCCAACGGCACCGCCGCGAGCAGCAGCCAAAAGCCCACCTCGTGCGGCGCCCGAAACGCGCGGCTCACAATGCTGACCCCGATGCACAGGCCCAACAAGACCATCACAAGCTGCGCCGTGAAATGGTGCAACCCGCGCAGCAGCCACCCGCCCGTCGTCTCATGCTGCAAATGGTACACACTCTCCCACGCCGTCTGCGTGCTCGCGCTGTAGCCCGTCCACAGGCAGAACCCGGTCACCACCTGGACCCCAAACGCAAACAACAAGGCGACGTAAAGGGCATGCCGCCAGCGCGGCCCCCCCGCCAACCGGTGGTTCAGAAACCCGCTCACCCGGTCGCCCAGACCCGTCCGGGAATTAAACCAGCGCCACCACGCCTTCATGCCATCGGCCTCTTGTCATGCGCGCCCGGCTGGAAGTTCTGGAACTTCACCCACACTTCCCCGGCCGACCGCAGTTCCACCTCCAGCTCGTCCAGCCCCCGCGGACTCGGACTCTGCGGGTTGCCCACGCTGCCATCCAACCCGAACTGGCTGTTGTGACACGGACAGAAGAACACCTCCCGCTCGGCCACAAAATCGACATGGCAGCCGGCATGAGGACAGATGACGTTGAACGCCCGCACGCTCTGCGGCCCGGTGCGGCGCAGGAAGACCGCGCCCACGGGAGCCACCGGATGCCGCGTCCACGCATCCGTCCGTTCGGCCAGGACCTGGAACCGCCGCGGCGTCCCATCCTCCGGCAGGGCGTCGAGCGTGGTCAGCTTCACAAAGTCACCCTTCACCACCCGCCTCCGCAAGGGATCCAGGAGCGTGGTCACCCCGATGGCCACGGGCGTGCACAACCCGGCGGCGCCCAACACGGCCGCCCCGGCTTGCTTGAGGAAGGATCGGCGCGGCGGATCCGCGGAAGCGTGGTCGTGGTGCATGATCGGCAACGGTCGGATTACGTGCCCGAAGCCTACGAAGTCCCCGCCCCGGAGACAACGCCGAAAGGGCGCGGCAAAAAGGAATTGTCCGCCCGCCACCTTGGCGGCACTCTCGGCCCCCTTATGCGGGAAATTCAGCTCGGCATGATCGGCGGCGGCACGGTCGGCAGCGGCGTCGTCCATGCCCTCCAACGCAACGGCCCCCTGCTCGCCTCGCGCATCGGCGTGCGGGTCAGCCTCCGCCGGGTCGCCGTCAAGGCCCTCGACGAACCTCGCCCCTACCCGATCCCCCCCGCCCTCCTCGGCACCGACTGGCGAGCGGTCGTCCAGGACCCCGCCGTCCAGGTCGTCGCCGAGTTGGCCGGCGGTGTCACCCTGGCCCGCGAGATGATCCTCACCGCCCTGCGCCTCGGCAAACCAGTGGTCACCGCCAACAAAGCCCTCCTCTCCGCGCATGGCGAGGAGTTGTTCGCCGCCGCCCGCGAGCACGGCACCAACCTCTATTACGAAGCGAGCGTCGCCGGCGGCATCCCCATCATCAAGTCCCTCCGCGAAGGCTTCGTCGGCAATCGCCTCACCCACCTCTACGGCATCGTCAACGGCACCTGCAATTACATCCTCACCCGGATGAAACTCGAAGGCGCGGAATTCGACGATGTCCTGCGCGACGCCCAGCGCCTCGGCTACGCCGAAGCCGAGCCGTCCCTCGACATCGACGGCCACGACTCGATGCACAAGATCGGCCTCCTCGCCTCCCTGGCCCACGGATTCTGGGTCGGCCCGGAGCTCATCCATCTCGAAGGCATCCGCGGCATGAGCCGCCTGGACCTCCAGTTCGCCCAGCAACTCGGCTACACCATCAAACTCCTCGGCATTGTCAAAACCGCGCCCGCCTCACGCGGCCGCGGGGCCCGCGTCGAGGCCTCCGTCTGCCCCACCCTCATCCCCAACACCCACGTCCTGGCCAGCGTTAACCACGTGTTCAACGCGGTCTTCGTGCGCGGGGATGTCGTCGGCGACACCCTGTTCTACGGCCGGGGCGCCGGTCCCGATGCCACCGCCAGCGCGGTGCTCAGCGACCTGGCGGACGCCGCCCTTGACCTCCGGCACGGCACCAAGCAACGCATCCCGCCGTTCGTTCCCCATGAACGCCAAGGCGCGGTCGTGCCGGCCGCCCAGGCCGTCGTCCGCTCCTACCTCCGCCTCAGCGTCATCGACCGCCCCGGCGTGCTCGCCCGCATCGCCAGCCTCCTCGGCCAAGCCAAGATCGGCATCTCCTCCGTCATCCAGCCCGAAGGACACGAAGGCGAAAGCGTGCCGCTCATCCTCATGCTCCACGACGCCCCCCGCGGCGCCGTGACCCGGGCCCTCGCCCGTATCGCCAAACTCCCCGTGGTCAGGGGCCGGCCGGTCATGCTGCGGGTTGAGGACTTCGCCTGAACCGTCCCACCCCGCGCCGCCCGTTTGCCCCATGTTGATGTCCTTCGTCAGCACCAACGGCCAGTCGCCCCCGGTCGACCTCCGCGAAGCCCTCCTCACCGGCCAAGCCCCCGACCGCGGCCTCTACCTCCCCAGCGCCATCCCCCGACTCGACCCCGCCACCCTGCGCGACCTGCCGCGGCTGAGTTACCCCGATATCGCCCACCGCGTCCTCACCCCCTACGTGCAGGGCATCCTCGACGCCGACACCCTGGCCGCCCTGTGTCACGACGCCTACTCCTTCCCCGTCCCCCTCGAACCCGTCGCCGGCCTGGGCCGCCTCCACGTCCTCCGCCTCGACCAGGGCCCTACCGCTTCGTTCAAGGATTTCGCCGCCCGCATGATGGCCCGGTGGATCGGACGGTTCGTCCGGGAGCGCGGCCGCCCGCTCACCATCCTCACCGCCACCAGCGGCGACACCGGCTCCGCCGTGGCCAGCGCCTTCCACCGGGTCGAAGGCGTGCGGGTGATCGTCCTCTTCCCGCGCACCGAGGTCAGCGACCGCCAACGCAAACAGATGACCACCCTGGCCGATAACATCCGCACGGTCGCGGTGGAGGGGAAGTTCGACGACTGCCAGGCCCTCGTGAAACGAGCCTTCGCCGACCCCGCCCTGCGCGGCCTCGCCCTTTCCTCCGCCAACTCGATCAACATCGGCCGGCTCCTCCCCCAGAGCGTCTATTACTTCTACGCCGCCTCCCGCCTCGCCCGCCCCGGCGAACCCATCCTCTTGGTCGTCCCGAGCGGGAACTTCGGCGACATGATGGGCGCCGTCCTCGCCCGCCGCATGGGCTTGCCCATTCGCAGGCTGGTCGCGCCGGTCAATGGCAACGACGCCTTCCCCCGCTTCCTCGCCACCGGCGTCTACGAGCGCATCGATCCGTCCCGCGCCTGCCTCTCCAACGCCATGAACGTCGGCCACCCCAGCAACCTCGCCCGCCTCGTCGCCCTCCACGGTGGTCACATGGACGAAACCGGCCGCATCCATCGACCGCCCGACCTCGAGGCGCTCCGACGCGAAGTGTTCAGCAGTGCCGTCTCCGACGACCAGACCCGGGCGGCCATCCTCGAGGCCTGGACCCGGCATCGGCTCCTCCTGGAACCGCACGGCGCGGTGGGTTGGCGCGGCTTCCGCGATTTCATGCATGCCGAACCGCTCGGCGACTCCCCGGCGGCCTTATTGGAAACGGCCCACCCGGCCAAGTTCCCCGAAGAGATCGAACGCGTCCTCGGTTTCACCCCGGCCGCTCCCCCAACGCTGGCCGCCTTGGACAACCTGCCCGAGGACTACGACCGCTTGCCCCCTGATGACAACTCGTTCCGGGCCTACCTGCTGGAATCCGCGCTGAGCTCGGGGCGCCCCAAGCCTCGCCTTAGCACCTCGATCTAACCGCGGAGGCGCAGAGGCACAGATTGGCCGGTCGCGGAGCACACCATTCACGGAGTTTCACGTTGTTTCCCAAGGGGTTGCATCTCCGTGTCTCCCCGCCTCTGTGGTCCGCTTCCCAGGTGAGGCACTTTCCGCCTCCACCGTGACTGGGCGCCGGGGAAGGCCGAACCAGTTGCTGCTGCCAATGCCGGGGGAAGCCGCCCGACGCCGATCTCCCCGCCACCCTTCCTGCCATACGCCTGCGGCGTTCAGGAGGCGCCACCGGGACCTCGTTCCTCGGCACCCTCAAGAAAAACTCCCGCCATGCTGCAAGATCCGACCAAGCCTCGCGTAAATACTCATGAGCAGTCATCGCCATTCAGGACCTTCGAGCGCTCAAGAGCGAACCGGAACAGACCAACCCCCAGCATCCATCGACCAGTGTCCATGAAAACATCAATCATCTTCCGAGTTCGCGGTCTGATCCGTCTCCCATCGTTGACCCTGTTGGGGTGCCTGCTCCAGTCGGGGTCGGTTCAGCTTAGCGCCCAGCCAGCCAACGATCGGTGCTCTGGCGTCATCGCCATGACCGCCGGCACCGTCTACACGCAGGCCACCGGCAGCGCCACCGCCAC
>CAZVRY010000003.1:8126-70595 GCA_964629545.1 uncultured Verrucomicrobiota bacterium
TCAACGACCGGTGCGACGGCGCCCTCGCCATGACCGCCGGCACCGTCTACACGCAGGCCACCGGCAGCGCCACCGCCACCGGGGACCCGATTCCCTCCTGTCAGAGCGACGTCGGCCACGGCGTCTGGTATGCCTACACCCCAGCCGCCAGCGGGCAGGTCGCCCTCAGCACCTGCGACAGCGACTACGACACCGTCCTGGCCGTCTACACCGGCGCCTGCGGGTCCCTCACCGCCGTGGCCTGCAGCGACGACGACGGCCCCCTCTGCTCCGGCACCCGGGCCAGCCTCACCTTCAACGCCTCCGCCGGCACCACCTACCTCATCCTCGCCGCCGGTTACTCCTCCGAAAGCGGCACCCTCAAAATCTCCGTCAGCGTGCCCGTGCCCAACGACCGGTGCTCTGGCGCCCTCGCCATGACGGCCGGCACCGTCTACACGCAGGCCACCGGCAGCGCCACCGCCACCGGGGACCCGATTCCCTCCTGTCAGAGCGACGTCGGCCACGGCGTCTGGTATGCCTACACCCCAGCCGCCAGCGGGCAGGTCGCCCTCAGCACCTGCGACAGCGACTACGACACCGTCCTGGCCGTCTACACCGGCGCCTGCGGGTCCCTCACCGCCGTGGCCTGCAGCGACGACGACGGCCCCCTCTGCTCCGGCACCCGGGCCAGCCTCACCTTCAACGCCTCCGCCGGCACCACCTACCTCATCCTCGCCGCCGGCCACGCCTCCGAGAGCGGCACCCTCAAGATCGTGGTGAGAGAGGAACCCCCTCCGCAACCCCGGATCAGGTACACGTTGCAGCCCGGCGCGCTCATTCTGGCCTGGCCCGCGGACAGCGGTCAGGGCTTCATTCTCGAGACCTCCGACTCATTATCACCCGGTGTCGTTTGGAAACAGGCATCTGGCACCCCAGTGCTCATAGGCTCGGACTACGTCCTGACGATTGAATCCCCGAAGTCGACGAGATTCTACCGGTTGTTCAAACCATGATCGGGCAGCGAAGGAACGGCAATCGCGCCCTTGGGTCCTTTGGGTTTCTGGCCTTGAGCGCTTCTACCATCGGAATCCGAGCTGGCGGGGGGGGCACGGCGGCCTGGAGCAGCGGCCTCCCTGACAGGGCCATTAGCGGGATCGAGAGCAGCAACAGCATAGACCTATGAAGACGAAGACCATCGTGGCGGTTCTACTCACGCTCGCCGTCTGCCTGTTTTCATTGGAGATCTGGCGACACGCGGGCAGCGGCGAGGACACCGGCGACACGCGGCCAAGGGCAGATGCCGGGCTAACGGATTCGGATCACCCTGGTGTCCCGGGAGAATCCACGTCGGTCTCACCCGCGCTCAGAACTCAGCCCAGTGACATCGCGCGCCGCCGATCAAACACGCAGGCGGAGGCGGCCGAGTTCGTGAAAGCCCTGTGTGTCGCCAGCGATCAGGGGCAACCGGAGGTCGTCGAAGCCCTCGTGCAAAACGTCCCGAGGACCCCTGCCTGCAGTGAGGAACTCCAACGCGTGATCACGGATCCTTCGAGCAGCATGCAACTCAAGCGGAGCTCCGCCGTCGCGTTGCTCCGGATGGGCGTCAAGGAGAACACTGAGTTTATCCTCGATCAGAGTCTGGCGGCGTCCATGGGGGGCAATTCGAAACTGAGTGCGGCCCTCGCCTCCGCGCTGGCAACAGAGCTGTCCCCGGCAAGCGCTGAAGCCATGTTCGACTTCCTGCTTGGCTCCGGACACTTCTCTGGATCTCCAGCGAGCACGGTTCCTGATGAAGTGACCACAACAGTCCGGAAAGTGCTCCGAGAGGCTGCCGACGCCACGGCGGTTGGAACCTTGGCTGCTTCGCTTTACATGGACGCGGCAAGCACACACAACCACAACGCCTTGAAGGAACTTGCGGAGGGAGTTCGGAGTCCCGTCATGTTCGCGCTTCTGGCGGTGGATGCCTACCGCGGAGGATCGACCGAGGGGGCAAACTCGTTTCTCGACCCGATAGGCCATGGCTCCGATCAGCACGCCCTGCAGGCACTCATGCTGGCCGCCTCGCAGGAGCCAGGCCTGGCGCCCATGGTCACGGATAGGGTCTACAACTGGGTGCAACAGAACCAGCAATCCGTAGCTCCAAGCTGGCTGTCGCAGTACCTAGCCGATCGCTCACAACCTGCCGGCGTCCGCGTTGCCGCTGCCTACGGCTATGTCGCCCTTGGGAACGCCGACGTAGCCAATCGCGCCCTCCAGAAGGCCTTGAGAGGTGAGCAGGACCCTGAAGTTTACCTCCCGTTGCGGAACCTGCTGACTGCCATCGCCGAAAGCGGAAACCAGCAGTGAACCGACTGGCGCACACACCGCGGGGCAACGAGCATCGGCGGCCTGATGGCCACGGGTTCATCCGATCACCCTGGGGCCATGAGCGCTCTCTCGTCCCCGTTGCCTGGCCGTCCTTCGTCACCCCCCCCTCATGAGCCAGGATCGCCTGCAACTCGCACAACTCGGGGTTGATGTCGGTCGGGCTCAACGCGTATTCCGCCACCACCTCCCGGAGGCAGCGCGTGAACATCCGCCTGGCGGTGACCATCAGGTCATGCGCCTGGGCGGGCGAATTCCAACCCTGCTTCCGAACCAGGTCCTCATCCGGCACCGCCGCCGCCCCGTGCAGAATGGGGTTGAGCAACCGCCCCAGCCCGCCCTGGCCTGCAACTTGTAAGGCGCGCTTTCAATCTGCACCAAGGGTCTCCATGGTGCTTCGTCAACTCCAAGCCCGCGTCCAACCTGAGGAAGCATTGGCGACGTGGGGGATTGCGTATGACCTACGTGAACCGCTTGCGCCGCGCCGGGGTCCCGCGCGAAGCGGCGATGCGCTTGGTCAATCATGCCTCGGACTTGGTCCGCCAAATCCACCAGCGCGAGAAGGTCCAGGATGTTGAGAGATGGCGCGATGCGGTCGCGTTTCCGCAAGGAACGCTCAGCCCCGCCGTGGTGCGCACCGCGTCGGCGGCACGCCGAAGCTCAGGTGAGGATGAGTGGGTGGTCGATCCAGTTGAAGTGTGGCGGGATGACCCGTGGCCGATCGGGACGGACGAGTCGTTCGGCAATCACGGGAGGGGTTTTGGCTGCTATCGGACCGCCTTGATCATGATCCGAGTTCAGCGGGCCAGTTTGAGGACGTCCACACGGTCAGAAAGCATCAGGATTTCATCCTCGCCGTCGGCTTCCAGGTCCGCAATGAGGAGTTTCCAACCTGACCACGAGACCGATAGTTCGTCGGTGCTGCAACGGCTCACAGGCTTCAGTTTCGAATCAAGCACAATCAGGGCCGCATGGGTTTCTTCCGAGGTTTGGAAGGTTTCGTCGGCGTAACCCATTTTGTGGTCCCTGAGGCGAGTATCTACGGTGGTGAGAATCACATAGGGACGGTGGCCCCGGCGCAGTCTGGCCGTGCCACGCAGCCGCAGCGCCACATGATCCAACGAACCCGGCCGTTTCGTCAGGCCGACAGCCATGGCAATCCGTTCTCGCGGGGTCAGATCTCCATTCAAGACATGGAGATACCCCTCGCAGTCGGTGCAGAGGATCTCGGATCGGCCGTCCCCGTCGATGTCGAAGGGGAGGACGCTCAGGAGGCAGACGGGCGGTTCATAGGGGTCGATGATCTGTCCGTTGCGCGGATCCAAACGGACCACCCGTCCGAGCACGGGCGCATTGGTGGCATGGTGGACTTCCGACGAAAAAACATGGGCGAGCAACTCCGGGCGCCGGTCGCCATCCAGATCAGCCAAGAGCACTTCGGCGTAGCCAAACGCGGTTCCCAGGTTCGTCATCCACAACTTCTGACCTTGCTGCGAGAACGCGAAAACGCAGGAGTGTTCGTCGTCGCCCGCATCGGGTTCCCTGTTTCCATTGGAGGGTGCCGCGCCTCCGCAGACGATCTCCTCCACACCGTCCGCGTCCAGGTCCAACATCACCAGGTTGTGCAACGCCGGTCCCACGTTCGTTTGCCAGTCCAGTTTGCCCGTTGTGTAGTCAAAACAGCACAAGGCGCGGGGACGTTTACTCCGACCCGTGTTGAGGAAGGCGAGAAGCTTAGAACTGGCATAGGGGGTCCCATCCCGCCCCATTCGCGGCGGCAGGAACCCCCGAGCGGACAACAAGCTCGGGGGAATCTGGTTCGTGAGATCTTTGGGATGCGGCCTGCCTCCTTCGATCGAGAAATCCATCGGTGAGAGATTCGCTCGCAGCCTGGTGATGCTCGCTGTCTGCCCCCTCGTCCAGGAGAAGAAGACTTCGTCAAACCCATCGCCGTCCGTATCGGTCTTGAACGGGCAAAAGACCGACCCGAACTCACTCTGGGGAATTGACCATGTCCTCCCCATCCGGCCTTCACGTGGCACTTCGTAAACCACGTCCTTCGCGGGAACCAACAGGGTCGGAATGGGCTCCGAATTCCAGCGAACGACCGTCGCCGTGATCCAAGACGTAATCTGCGGCAGACTGAAACTGCGGACGATCTTGAGCTGCGGCGACAGATGTCCCCAGACCTGCCATCCGATCGCCCCCAATAGGAGGACCAGGGCCGTTCCCCACACGCCCGGGTGACGAACCATCGCTCTGGCCCGCGCCTCGAGCCTGCCGAGGTCCTTGGCCCCATGGCTGCCACTAGGGGCCTGACCTCCTTGCACGAGTTTCAAATCCCCAATCACATCCGCCATTCGCGCATACCGATCCTTCAACTCCCGCGCCATGGCCCATTCGGCGACGCTAACCAAGCTCTCCGGAGCCTTGGGACTCAGGGTCCGAATGGGAGTTGGCGCGCCGGCTGCAATCGCTTTGGCGATGTCAGCGGACTGGGTGTCTCCGTAGGGCACTCGCCCCGTCAGCATCTCGTAAAGCAACGCCCCCAGGGCATAGATGTCCCCTCGCGTGTCCTCCTGCTCCCCTGCGGCCGCTTGCGGCGACATGTAATGCAGCGTCCCTTCCACCCGCGGTTGGGCCACATCCAGCAACTCGTCGTTCACCAGGGAACGCGCCAGGCCGAAGTCTGTCAGCAGGGCCCGCCCGTCGTCAGCCAGGAGAACGTTCCTCGGTTTCAAGTCCCGATGGATGATGCCCCGGCTGTGGGCGAAGGCCAGCGCCTCGGCCACCTGCAAGGCCAGTTCAATCGCCTGTTCAGCCGGCAGCGGCCCCTTTTCCTTGATCAAACGGTCGAGGCTGCCCCGCTCCAGGTAAGGCATGACGAACCAGCCCCCCCGCTCGTCCGGGGCCGCTTCCAGCACGCGCACGATGTGGGGGTGCGTCAGGTGGGCCAGGTGGTTGACTTCCTTGCGGAAGAACGCCGCCGCCCGAGCGCTGCCCGCCACGGCCGGTTTCAGAATCTTCAGGGCCACCTTGTCCCCGCTGCGCGTATCGCGAGCCAGAGAGACCATCCCCATGCCACCTTCTCCCAGCAGGCTCAGCAGATCGTAGTGTTCCACCGTGCCGAGCGTGCCGGGACGCTGCGGCGGGCCCATAACCATGGGCATCGATGCCTGGGTAGTGCCACTACCCACGATCGACATCGGCGTGCTGCTGTCGTCCTCACTCCGCCCCACATTCATCCGGGGATCCCTTCTCTAATTCAGACGGACTGATCTTGTGCGCCTGGTTCCCGTCCGACAAGTCGCTTCTGAGCCTCCTGGAACAGTGGCCGCAAGGTCGGATCGAGCCAAGGCTGCCCCAGCGTCCATTCGATCCCCTTCCGGAGTTGCGCGGGCTCGAGCCCGGAAATGGCCTGGCGGCACCTCAACGCCGCCGCCACGATCGCGGCGTAGTAGAGCACCAAGGCCACCTCCGGCGGCAACGCGCTGCGGCTATGGGCGCGATTGAGTTTGGCGAAATCCTTCACCATCCGGAGCAATGCCACGGGGGGATGCGGATGCTGAAACAAATCGTGGAAGCTGCGAAGGGTCAGGCCCTCCGCTCCCGCCAGCGCGCGCACTTTCGGCGCGACGTCGGGAGGGAGGGCCCCCAGGTCCACCTCCACCGGCGCTTCCAGTTGATGTCGCAAAAGCGCGGCCAGATCCGATGCGTCCCAGGATTCTGCCGCTTGATCTTCCAGGGCGAAAAGCGCCGCCAAGCGACGGTTGTCGGTCTCGCCCTGGCCTTGATCGGGACGGCTCATGCGGGACGGAGGATATCGTGGTTCATCTCCGCCGTCAGCCGGCATCCCAAAGTTCGGCGCTCGAAGTGCAAAGCTCAAACCAAGCAGCGAGCCCGCAGGCAGGCTTGCTTCTATCTACGCGCTTCCCCTCGCTATCCTGCGCGGCGATCGCGCTCATAGGGGCTGTCTGAAGAATGGCCTTCCTCTCGTTCCCTGGTCCGTCGCCGTCGTCCGCGAACAGGCGAATACAACGAGGACGAGGCGGCAAGCGCATGGCCAGACCAGCTCTTGTTCACGGCCCCCTGGGCATCCCTAACCGGGCGCATGCGCCAGAATCAGATGCAGTTCGGACAACTCCTTGTCGATGTCCTTCGGCTCAACAACGTATTCCGCCACCACCTCCCGCAGACAGCGGACAAACATCCGCTTCGCCGTCACCATGAGGTTGTGTGCCTGGGCGGGCGACGTCCACCCGAACTGCTGGACGAGGGCTTCGTAGGATACCGGCGTCGCCCCGTGCAGGATCGGATTCAGCAACCGCTGTTCGAAAAGCTGCCACACCTGCAGCCGCCCATTCGACCCGCACTCAGCCTTCATGCGATCGAAGCCCTGCTGCAGGACTCCCCGCGCCCAGGCGACGTCGAAAGCGGCCGTCGCCGCCGGGGTGGCGGTCAGATCGACCTCCGGCTGCGCGTCGTCCAGAGGCACATGACCTCCAGGCGGCTTCCTCGATTCGGTCTGACTCCGTCGATAGCAGGAAACAACGAATCGGTGCAGGGCCGCGATCATGTAGGACCGAAACTGCCGCCCTTCGATGCGCTTGGCCTTGTGAATCAATCGCCGATGGAGCACCACGTCGGCGACAAAACCCTGGAACAGATCGGCGGCATCGTGCTCGGAAACCAGGAACTTGCGGGCAAGGTAGAGGGTCAGCGCACCCTGATACCGCTGCAGCAGCCGTCCGAGCGCCGCCCCCGCCGCTTCTTCGTCCGGCTGTTGCACTGCCCCCACCATCGACCAGTGGGTCGAGGGGAAGAAATCGCGCGGCACTGAAGGGTCCGGTCCCATGTTTCCCACGACGGCAGTCTGACGGGCGTGAGAATGACCGCGACCCTGTGTCGGCTCAAGTCGAAATCGGACGGGGGTCGAAATCCCTCTCCCGGGTAACAGTTACTCTTGGCGCACGGCGGCCGCGACCTCCACTCCCCTTCCCTCTCCTCCGTCCGACGGAGGCGAGGGGGAGGGATGGGGTGGGTGTCTACTTACTTCTGCACTGATCAATATATTGATGAGTGCATAAGTAGGCAGACACAGGATGGCTCCCCTCTCCCTTTCTCCCTCTCCCCAACCCCGTTCCATCGCTTCGCTTTCAAGGGTTGGGGAGAGGGATGGGGTGAGGGGTGTATGCTTACTTCTGCACTGATGAATATATGCAAGCACCCGTGGCTCGGATCTTTGGAGCAGGCGCGGAATTGGGCCTCGTCAGCGAGGTTCAGGCAGCGGGCGGGCCCCAGCGCCTTCAGTTGGGCTCCTGGCGAGCGGTGAACAGCGGGCGGCGGGGTGCGAACGACGCGAGCAGCGCCGTGTTTCCGGGGCTCGATGCGAGCCTCAGGTTTTTCGATTAACGCCGGCCGCGGCCCCGGGACTACCGTTCGCCCTATGCAAGCCACCCTGCGGCCGGTTGCCGTCGACTCGCGACGGCCCACTGCCCACCACCGCGATTTCCCTGGCGGCTCCCCGCCCTCCGGGCCTAGGCTCGACCGACCTCCCAGGTTCGCCCACATAGCAAACGCCCACCCGACCTCCCGGAGAACGCGACCATGAAAGAGTCCGACCGACAGGAACTCGCGAGCTTGCGCCGCCAGCATCACCGGTTAACCGAGGACCTCGCGGCCTTGGGACGGCGCTTGGAGTATTTCGAGGCCCGGGTGGGATCGTCCACGCCCGCCCCCGGGGAGGCGCTCCGGGCGGAGCCCCTCTCCATTAACCCGCTTCCTCTCGACTCGGCCTCCGGGGAACCCGGCGTGGCCGGAACCCCGGCGAGGATCGAGCCTCCGCGGCGCCCATCTCCGGAGGTTCCCGCCCTGGACGCGTGGTTCAAGCAGGACGCCGGCGCGGCGCCAGTGTCCGAGCCCACGCGGGGGGTGGAGGAGGGGGGAGGAGGTACCCCTGCGGGGCCATTGGAAATCCCGCCGGTGATCGGAACGGTGCCCGCAGGTTTGGCCGCGCCGCTCCAGGTGGAGCGAGGAGCGTGCGAGCACTGCGGCGGGCGGATCGAATACACCGCGGATTCGGCTGGGAGCACCCTGATTTGTCCGCATTGCCGGTTGTCCACCAGGTTGGCGACTCTTGGTGGACAGGCCGAGGGCGCGGTGGCCGAAAGCGAGCCGCCCGGGGGGGAATCGGCGGCCAAGGCGGCGATGGACGAAACAGTCCCGGCGGTGGAGGGCGCTCCCGTCGCGGAGCCTGCGCTGGCGGAATCGGCGTCGCTCGAGTTGCGCCTGGGGACTTATTGGATGGTGCGGGTAGGGGTGGTGATGCTGCTGACGACGCTTGGGCTGGCGGGTTATTACGCCTACAAACACTACGTGCCGCAGCTTGGGCCTTGGGGCAAGGTGCTGCTGCTCTACCTGGCGAGCGGGACGCTGCTGGGGGTGGGCGGTTGGTTGCAGCGGCGCGAAGGGCGGGCCTCGCTGCGCAATTACGGGCAGGTCATGCTGGCAGGAGGTCTGGCGGCGGTCTACTTCACCACCTACGCCGCGCATCACATTCCTGCGCTGCGCATCATCGGGAGCGCGCTGCTGGACGGGGCGTTGCTGCTGGGCTGGGCGGGTTTCATCGTTTGGCTGGCGGATCGGCGCAAGTCGGAGGTGTTGGCGCTCTTCGCCATTGGGCTGGCCTGGTACACGTCGCTGGTGACGAACGTGGGGTTGTTCACGCTTTACTCGAACCTGTTGCTCACGGTGGCGGCGGTGGTGTTTCTGGTGCGGAACCAATGGGCGGCCCTCTCGTTCGCCAGCCTGGTGGCCACGTATGGGGGCTACGGCTACTGGCGGTTCTACCAGAACGGCGTGTGGCTGTTCGATCTGGGCGCCTCGCCGGAGCGGCTCTGGCATGGCGTGACCCTGCTTGCCGGCTACTGGGCGGCTTTCACCGCGGCCGTGTTCCTGAGCCGGGCCGAAAGCCTGTCCGGGGGCCGGCGCCTCTCCTTCCTGAGCTTCAACAACGGGGCCTTTTTTGGGCTGACGGTCGCGTCGATGTATTCGAGCCACGCCGCTCACTTTTGGCAGTTCTGCCTGAGCCTGGGCTCCGTGCTGGTGCTGCTGGGCTGGGCGGCGCGACGCCGGTTGCCGGAGGAACCCACCGTGAGCGGAGGCTATGTCACGCAGGGCGTGTTGCTGATCACCGTGGGGCTGATCGCCAAATTCACGGGGATGCAATTGGCTCTCATGCTGGGCGTGGAAAGCGTGACCCTGCTGCTGCTCGGCCACTGGCGTCAGAACCGCTGGTTGATCTACGGCGCCCACGTCGTCGGCGCGCTGGCGGTCGGCTGGGGGATCGATGGCACGCGTCGTGAGGACGGGACGTCGGTGCTGCTGGGCGCCGTCCTGGGCGGGTTTCTGGCCTTCAACGCGTTCTGGGCCGCACGCCAGGCGGAACCGGAGGAGCATCTGCCGCTCCGGCTCAGTCCGGGCTTCTTTTCCGCCCTGGCCTTGATCATGTGGCTGGTGGCGACGTGGGCGTATGTGCCCGGGGTGCGCCTGGCGCCAGTGCTGGCCCTCGAGGCGGTGGCGTTGACGGCTTCGATTTACCTCCTGCGGACGCGGGAACTGATGCTGCTGGGCCAGATCCCCTTGCTCCTGGCCCAGGGGATGTGGCTCGTCGACGCGCTGTCGGCGGGCGGGTCGGCCGGGGATCGACCCTGGTGGAACCCGGTGGTGGTGCTGGGGGTTTCGGTCGGGCTGGGGCATTGGTGGCAGCGCCAGCGCTCGGTGGTGCTGGTGGGTGACATCGGCAGGGTGGTGCGGATGATCTACAGCGCGGCGGCGGTGGGGGTGCTGTATTACTGGCTCAAGCCGCTGTGTCAGGAGGAAGCGTGGCTGGCGGCCAGCGCCGGCCTTGGGGTGGTGGTGACGGCTTACGGTCTGGCCACGCGGGCCTGGCCGCTCGCGGTGTGCGGCCAGGTCTTCATGGTGGTCAGCGCGGGCGTGTTCGTCCGGTTGCTGGTTCAGGGCCACCCGGGTTGGGGGTATGCCCTGGCGCCCATGGCGGCCCTGCTGCTGGTGGCCGGGGCGGTGGTGCCATTCTGCGCGCGCCGCGAAGAGTTGGCCGCCTCTCAACCCGCCGTCCAGCAGGTGGGCGTGTTGTACCGCCTGGTCGCCGTCCTCATGGCGGTCGCGTGGGTCCACGAGTATATCCCCGCGGCGCATCGGGTCTGGGTGTTGATCGCGGCGGGGGCGGCGGTTTTCGGCTTCAACCAATGGCGCCGGGATCAGGAGGGCATTGTCCTGGGCGGGGTGTTGTCGGCGGCCGGGTGGGCCACGTTTGTCTTCCTGACCGAGCGTCCCTGGACGTTCGACGTGCCGACGTTGCTGGCCCTGGTCGTTTTGCTGGGTCAACAACAGGCGCTTCGCCGCGGCGGTGCCTGGCTGGCTTGGCCGGCCAAGGTCGGCGAGGGCGTCATTGCGCTGGGAGGTTTCGCGGTGTGGTTGTGGGTGACGCGCGGGGTGGTGGAAGCGACGGAGGTCAGCCGGTTGTCGCTGGCCTGGTCTATCCTGGCCGTCCTGTTCGCAGGAGCCGGTCTGGGCTTGCGCGAGCGCATGTATGGCTGGCTTAACCTGGCCTGCCTGGGGGCGGGTTTGGGGTACTTCGGTCTGCTGGTGCTTTCGGATGAACCGGCCGAGCGGGTGACCTATTGGGGACACCTGGTGCCCATCGCTATCCTCCTCCTCGAGCAGCAACTCGTCCGACGCCACCCGGCTCGCCTGCCTTTCCCTGAATCAGGGCACACCACCGCCATGGTGGTCGGCGGGGGCGCACTCTGGTTGTTTGTCACGCGCGCCATCCAGATTCAATCGAGCGGCTTCCTCCTTACGGTGGGTTGGACCGCGCTCGGTTTCACCCTGCTGGTGGCAGGCTTCGCCCTGCGGGAGCGGGTGCACCGCTGGATGGGGCTCGGCCTGCTCGGCCTGGCCCTCGCCCGCGTGGCCATCTACGACTTCTGGAAACTCGACACGCTCTATCAGATCCTGAGCGCCCTTGCCTTGGGGACTTCCCTGGTGGTGCTGGGCTTCATCTACAACCGCTACCAGGACACCCTGCGCAAGTGGCTTTGACCAAGGCGCCGGATCTGCGCGGGGCCGGCGATGCCCCGGACGGCCGAGCCCTGCTCGCCCCACCTCACTGTCCAGATTCATGGTCCCCTGCGGGAGGTGAACCTGTCACCCTGATTGACCACGGTCGGCGTGGTGCCGCGCCCGAATCCAAAGCGGCGGAGCACCGCCGCACTCCACGACGCTGGCGCGACCGCGCCCACCGCCGGGTTGAGGCGAGGCTCTTGGAGTGCGCCAGGGAGTGAACCTGTCACCTCATTCTCCTAACCGTACTCCTACGCGTAATCGTAATCTCCCCTCTCCATCAACCAGCCCCTCACCCCATCCCCAACCGATGCCAGCGAAGCGTTTCCTCAGGTTGGGGAGAGGGAGAAAGGGAGCAGGGGCTTGCTGGATGTGCAGGGCCCGGGCTCGGACATCCACCTCACCGGCGCACTTCGATGCGATAGAATTCCTGCCAAATGGCGGGCGCGCTCACCGTGTGGCTCAGGCTCGCTCCCTCGGCGCGCACCCAATCCGAGCGGGCCGACCACCGGGTAAGATCGGGCGAACTGACCAGCCGATAGGCATAGCCTGGCTGAGCCGTCCATTGGAGCCGGACGGTCCCGTCTTGCTCCCAAGCGGGGCCGACCACCTCCAACCGGTCACCCGCGGCGGCGGGATTGGTGCCCGCCTGGAACTCGTCCCCGTCCGGGGCGCCGTCGCCGTCCGTATCGGTCGTGGCCGTGCGATGAGGATCAACTCCGCCGAAGTGCTCCTGCTCCCAGGCATCGGACATGCCGTTGGCGTTGGTATCGGGGAAGGAATACAGGCCCTGGAAACGGAGGGTGGCGTAGGCGGTCAGGCTGTTGGTCTGGGGCCCGGGCGTGACATGGAAGGGCACGTCCTCCCAACGCACGACGTAGTCCCCTGGGGGCAGGTCGGGGAAGGTGGCGAGGAGGCCGGCGCCGGAGCGCACCACCGGGCCGCTCAGGGTGAAGCGCGCCTGGGACAAGTCGCTGGCGACCTGCACCGTTCCGCTGGCCTTTCCGCTCACGGTGATCTCGACGTCATCGATCAGCCAGCCCGGCCGCTCATAGACGTCCTCGAAGTCGAACGAGAGCAACTGATAGGCCCAGACCAGGAACACGACGCGCCCGAGGTAGGGCGTGAGATCGATCCGCACGGGGTCCCATCCGCCCGAGAACTCGCCATACTCCGCCAACACGACGGGGGCGCTGAGGGCGTTGGTGATGATCATGAGGGTTCCGACCTCGAGGAGATCGAAGGCGGAACGCTCCGTGAAGTCGTAGCTGTGCCAGAACTGCAGCGTCGCCTCGCTGCCGCCCGTGAGTTCGATGGCCGGGCTGATGAGGAAGGTGTCGGCATAATCGATGGGCAGGCCATTCAGGTTGCTGCCGAAGGCGTTGACCGGCGAGTGGGCCTCGGCTTCCCAACCGTTGTTGGGCACGCCGATCTGCCAGGTGGTCAGGCTGTCCTCGCCCTCGAAGGTGCTCCAGCCCGCCTGGCCGGCTTCGAAATCGTCGACCCACGGCGGGACCAGGGGTTTGAGGGTGCGCAGTTCGTAGTATTGCCCCTGGTTATCGTCCACTCCCACGTTCCCCGCGGCATCGCGGCTGACCAGGCGGTAGCGATAGACCGTGTCCGGCCGCAACCCGGTGAGCGTCACTTCATGGGCGTACTGCAGATCCGCGCTGTAGGCGGTGCGGTTGATCGGGAAGGCCGGGTCGCCTCCGCCGAACTGCACCAGCGCGTCGCAGGGCTCCGACGTCTGCCAACTCACTACCGCCTCTTCGTAATAGGGCTCATCCGTGCGGCCCGAAAGAACCGGCAACTGGGTGTCCACGATCGCCTCCGTCCGCACCAGGGCCTTCGAGGAGACATCGTAATACTCGACCCACACCGCGTCGCCATCCCGCGCCCGCAGCAGTCCCGGTCCGGTGGGCCCGCTCGCCGGGACGAGTTTGACGAACCCGCGGAACAGGCCGCGCTGGGCCGTTTCCGGCAGGACCTCGACGGTCCCCGTGCTCAGGCTTCGGCTCCCGAAGGTCACCGCCAGCGAGCCCTCCCCGGCCATGTCCATGTCCGACACCTCGGCCAGAACCCGCCCAGGAATCGTGTAAGCCGGCCGGTCCAGGGCAACCGTGCCAAAACCCGTCAGCCCGGGCGCGAGGAAGTTGAGGATTTGCCGGAGGAGATGGACGCGGTTGTTCGGGGCGTCGCCGGCCATGGGCACGGCATCCAGCGGGAAGGACAGGAACACGACTCGGCCCGCGCTGTCCTCGCCCGTGCGCGGGAATCGCACCCCGCAGGCGCGGCCGGAATCGAGATCCAGGGCCACCGGGGCGGCGTTGGTGGCGGCCCGGAACGTGTCCGAAAGATCCGGACCAATCCCCAGGAACTCGAATTCCGGGTAGAGGGCGTAATCGAGTTCGAGCGCCAGACCGTGGCCGATCGGGTCGCCATCCACCCCCAAGGCCAGGTAGACGCCGTGGTCCTCGTCACACGCGTCGCAAGGCCCGAAGAGGTTCGGATTAGGAATGAACTCGACCACCTTGAGCACGTCGCGCCGAAAGGCCACGTCGCCCAACCGGCTGAGAATCTCCATCGACGCCAGCAGGAACCCGCCGCCGCCCTCGAGGTAGCTCGCGATCGCTTCCTGCTGCGACGGCGTCAGCGTCGTTTGATCGTAAAAGCTGTCGTTCAATCGCCAGATCACGACCTGGTAAGGCTGGAGGTCGGCGGCGGTGGGCGAACCCCGTTCGAGCACGCTCCAGATCTCGTAGCTCACCCCGGTCGCGTCGAGGGCATCCGTGTATTCCGTCACCGGGATCTCCACCCCGTCGTCGTCCGGCCCATGATAGTAAGCGTCCACCAGGAGGACGGAGGCGGGCGGGACGGCGATGAAGGAGTAATACTGCCCGTCCCGGTCGTCCGCCGCGGTGTTGCCGGCCTCGTCCGTCGAGGTGACGCTGAAGAGGTAACTGACTCCCGAGTCGAGGCGCGGGAGGGGCACCGCATGCGCCGTGACCCGCGCCGTATTGGTCGCGGCGAGGGCCGGGGGCGCGTTGGTTCCGAACCGCACCACGCTGTGGGCCGGTTCGTCCGTGGTCCAGGTGATGACCATGCGCCCGAACTGATTGGTCACCCCCACCAGCGAGAGCACCGGCGGCTGGAAATCGGCGCGGGCCGAAACCACCCGCGTGGCCGCCGGCGAGGCATCGGTGTAAACCGCATCGATGCTGTCCCCGTGGGACACCTGCAGTCGGCCATCCGCCACCGCGGGCCCCGTCACGACGTCCACCCCGCCCGTGAACACCCCGGCCGTGCCCACCGCGGTGAGCGTGACCACCTCGGGCGTTCGCTCGGATGTGCTCGAAAGCCGCACCGCCACCGACGCCTTCCCCGCGAGATCGAAGTCGATCAGCTTCAGGCGCAGAGCGTCGTCGGCGCGGTAGGCCCTGCGATCCATCACCAGGGTGCCCACGCCCGGGAGGGGAAGGTCGCCCGATACCACCAACGCAAAATCCTGATCCGCCGCGGGGGTGTCGATGCGGGCGTCCACCGGCACGTTGCGGGCGACCACGCGGACGAGGTATTCCCCGGGGGCCGGCACCGCCAGGCGCACCCCTTCCACGTTGTTGAGCCGGTCGGCAGAGGGCGCCCCGGGCACCGATTCCCCCCCGTCAAACTGGTTCCCACGGTAGAGGGTCCCGTCCGGGGCGATGACCTCGAGATCCAGGTCGTTGACCAGGGCCGGGATGGCCGACGGCAGGGCGGGCGGATCGGTGTAAACCAGCGTGATACGCAACGGTTCCTCCGCGCTGAACACCACCACCTGCCGCTCGTGCACCTGGCCCACCCGCAGCAACGGCCCTTGATCCAGATACTCGATCCGCCGCGACGTCCCCACCAGCTCCGTCAAATCCACCCGCCCCCACCCCTCGTCCATGTTCGGCGTCGGACCCGTGCCATACTCGTCGTCGAGATCCACCGCCGCGTCGATCAGCGCCGCCTTGACCAAGGCCGGCGAGGGCGTGGCATTGGTCACGGTCTCGCGATAGAACTGGACGAAGACCGCGGCCGCTCCCGAGACATGCGGCCCCGCCTGGCTGGTTCCCCCCTGGTAAAGGTAATCGCCGGAAATCGGCGCCCAGGCGTTTTCGTCCGAGGCCGACGACGACTGCTGAGAGGCAATCCAGGTTCCGGGCGCCACCACGTCGGGTTTGATCCGGCCATCCTCGGCCGGCCCGCGGCTCGAGAAGTCCGCCATGGCGTCCTGGCCTTCGGCATAGATGAAGAAGTCGAACCGGTTATTCTGGGCGGCGCCGGTCGCGATCACGTTCTTGGCCACCGCCGGGGTGTACATCGTCAACGGACCGGGCCCGGAGTTGCCGGCCGAGAATTCCAGGATATACGGCTCCGCCGCCAGCGTCCGCAGGTTCCCATCCCGCACCAGGGCGTCGAACTCCTGGGCGCTCAGATCGTAACGGCCTTGGGTCTCGTCCCCCCAACTGTTCGATCCGATGATCGCGCCGGCCGTGACGGCATCGTGGGCCAGCGTGGCCATGCTGCTGAGGTCGGCCGACCCCGCCGGCGGTTCGTAGCCGCCCGCGCCGTCAAAAATCCGCTGGGCCACCAACCGCGCCCCCGGAGCCACGCCCAACCCGTACAGGTAGCCCCATTCGTCCGCTTCCCCGGCCGCCGCGTCCCCGGCAATGATGCCCGCCACGTGGGTGCCATGGCTGTGCTCGTCGGCGGCGTTGCGCAGGCGGCCGTAATGGAAGAAAGCATCCACCCGGCCAGCCAGGTCCGGATGCATCGAGTCGGGCACCCCGTCGTCCAGGCCGCTGTCCGCCACCGCCACGGTCACGCCGCGACCGTCGAATCCCAACTGCTGCACCACCGCCCGCGTCCCGAACTCGTTGTCGTCCCCCGCCACAATCTTGGTCGCAATCTCGTCCAGCAACCGAAACCTGGGCGCCCGCTCGATCCACAGCACGGCCGGCGACCGGGCCAGCTCCACGAGACGGCGGGCTTCGATAGTGCCTTGCACGGTGAACCCGAACGGCCACCGCCCCTCCTCCTGCACCGTCACCAGGAGGCGCCTCACCCAGACCCGCTCTTGCCCGCTGGACGAGGCGGCGAGGAGGAGTTTAACGGGGAGAAGGCCGCCCGGCCCGGCCTGTTTCAGGTCCTCTCTCAGCCCGGCAAACACCTTGTACTCGGGAAGATAAGGCCCGACCCAGTGCACGAATGGCAATGCCGTCAGGGCACTCGGCGCCACCGCCCGGGCTCGAACCACAAACGCGTCCTCGGGCACATACCGCAACAACTCGATCCCTTCGGCACGGAGCGCCTCCCCCCAGACCTCCTGGAACGGCCCCGCGAACTGGACAAGGAATAGACCATCGAGAGGCTGGCCATCGGTTACCGCCAGCGTCGGACCACGGGTCGGGGTCATGATCGCCCCATGCCGCAGCCGAACCGGACGATCCGCTGCATCCGGGTGGGCCCAACCGGCGCTTGGCGACGCAACCAGAAAGGCGAGCAGACCGAGAGCGAACGCGGGGATCCCGGGAAGAGCTTTGATGGCTCGTTGCACGCCGCACCATAGGCACAAACCGTGCCGAATCCAAGGGCAGCCCCGATGAGACTTCCCCAAAAAACCGGGCTTGCGCGCGTAACGCCCTCGAACCTGGACAGTCAGGTGGAGCGGGCAAAGGGTGAGGGGTACGGTCGGGTCGCTCGACAGACCGTGGCGGTTTCGTAGCGCGCGTGAACGAGGCGGGTTAGCGCCGCTTCGCCATCAGCGCCTCGATCTCGTCCGCCTCGATCGGCAATCCCGCCATCAAGTCCTCCTGACCGGTCGCCGTCACGTGAATCGTGTTCTCGAGGCGGATGCCGAAGCCCTCTTCTTGGATGTAAATGCCTGGCTCGCAGGTCAGCACCCAGCCGGGCTCGATCTTCTGATACGTGTAGACGACATCGTGCACGTCCAGCCCGATCGGATGGGAGACTCCATGCATGAAGTAGGGCTTCACCACCTCCGCCGCCGTGGCCGCCCGGCGCACCTGAGACCGCTTCAACAGCCCCAACCCCACGCATTCCTCGGCGATCAAGGCCTCGGTCTCGCGACGCAGGTCCAGGAACGTCTTGCCGGGCACCATGTTCTTCACGCTCTGCCGGAACACCCGGAGCACCGCCTGATAGACCTCCCGCTGCCGCCGCGTGAACCGCCCGCTGACCGGGATCGTCCGGGTGAGGTCGGACATGTAATTGCCCCGGCCGGCCCCCACGTCCAGGAGAAGCAACTCGCCCCCCCGACAGACCTGGTCGTTCTGCGTGTAATGGAGAATGCAGTTGTTCGCGCCCGACGCGATGATGGGCGGGTAGGCGAAGGCGCCGCCGTGACGAATGAACTCGTGGGCGAACTCGGCTTCGACCTCCATTTCGTTGATCCCCGGCCGCACGCGCTTGAGCACCCGATTCAGACCTCGCCCCGTCAGATCGCAGGCCGCCCGGATCAACTGGATTTCGTCGGACGACTTGACCACGCGGAGTGCGTGCATGAGGGGGGCCAGTCGATGATAGCGATGCAGGGGGTATTGGGCCTGGCAGGTCCGAATGAACCGGGCGTCCCGGGATTCGACCGTGATCACCGCCCGGTAATGCTCGTTCGTATTGAGGTAGACGTTGTCCGATTCGCACATCAACCGGCGGAACACGGCCGGGAACTCCTCCAGCCATTGGATCTCCTTGACCCCCGAGATCTTCCGCGCCTGTTCCTTCGTCAGCTTGTGTCCTTCCCAGACCGCCAGGTGTTCGTTGGGTTCTCGCAGGAAAAGGACCTCGCGGAGGGATTCCTCGTGCGCATCCGGCGCCAGCAGCAGGATGGTCTCTTCCTGATGCACCCCGGTGAGGTAGAACAGATCCGAGTTTTGGAGATGGCCCATCGTGCCGTCGGCGTTGGTGGGCATGACGTCGTTGGCGTTAAAGATCGCCACGGAACGAGGCGCCAGGAGCCCTCGCAACCGTTCTCGATTGTTCACCAACAAACGGGCAGGAATCGCAACAGGTTTCATATCAGGCCGCTAACCCTAGTGGGTGCTCCCGAAAATGGCGAGGTCTTCCTGGCCAAAACCCGAGTGAGCGGCTCTCCCAACCTCAACCGGAGCATCGCTGCCTGACACGGCGCCCACCCGCGGGCCGAGTCCCGAGCCGGTGACCGGATGCCCCCCCGAAACCGCCGTTGGCGACGCGCCGCCGCGCTGTTCTCCAGCCCCGCCCTGGCCAAAATTGTCGTGCAATCAGCCCCTAGTCTGCTATTAGTTCCACCAGATGTTTCCGTCGGTCGACACGAAAGATCCCGCGGCCGTGGAGATGGAAGTCCAATCGCGGTATCGAGCCATGTTCCCCTCCGGGAATCCCCTGTTCGTTCCCCAAGCCTTCGGATGGGCGATCGAGTGTTTCACGGGGCGTTACCGCAATTACCAGGCCATCGACGCCCAATACCACGACTTTGAACACACCCTCCAGGGCACCCTGTGCATGGCACGCCTGCTGCATGGGCGCCACAAGGCTGGGGCTGAACCCCGCCTCCAGCAGTGCATGTTCGAACTTGGCCTCCTCGCCATCCTGCTCCATGACACCGGCTACCTGAAGACCCGCAGCGACCGCTCGGGCACCGGAGCCAAATACACTCTCACCCACGTCAACCGGAGCGCCGATTTCGCGGCCGTCCTCCTTTCCGAGAAGGGTTACGGGTCCCGGGAGATCACGTGCGTCCAGCACATGATCCGGTGCACGGGCGTGAACGTGGATCTCAAGGCCATCCCGTTCTCGGCCGATTGGGCGCGGATCATCGGCTATGCGCTCGGCACGGCGGATCTGCTCGGCCAGATGGCGGCCGGGGATTACGTGGAGAAACTCCCCATTCTCTACGAGGAATTTGCCGAGTCGGCGACCTACAATGCCGGCCGTGGCACCGGCACCGGCACGTTCTCGTCCGTCGACGACCTCATGCGCAAAACCCCGCTGTTTTGGGAACACTACGTTCGCCCCAAGATCGAGCACGATTTCGGCGGCCTCTACCGTTTCCTCAACGATCCGCCCCCGCACGGCCCGAACGAATACCTCCAGCGCATCGAGGCCAATCTTAAGCGCCTCCAGGAACTGCTCGCGCAACCCCTGCCGGCTTAAATCCCTCCCGCTCCCCTCCCCGCATGTCGCGAGACTACTCGCTGCGCCCCTCCCAGGCGGCGGTCAATCTCCGGATCGACTACGCCCGGGAGCTCAATCCGCAGCAACTCGCCGCCGTGACCGCCCCCGCCGGACCGGCGCTCGTCATCGCGGGGGCTGGGGCCGGCAAGACCCGCACGCTCATCTACCGCGTCGCCTACCTGCTCGAGCAGGGCGTGGCCCCCGAGAGGATCCTCCTGCTCACGTTCACGAACAAAGCCGCCCGCGAGATGATGCAGCGGGTGGCCGACCTGCTCGGGGGTGACCTCTCCGACCTCTGGGGCGGCACCTTCCACGCCGTGGGCAACCGCATCCTCCGGCGCCACGCCGACCTCCTCGGTTACACCCGCGATTTCACCATCCTCGACCGGGAAGACGCCGAAGACCTCATCGGCGCCTGCCTCGGCGAGGCCGAGATCGACGTCAAGGCCACCCGCTTCCCCAAGGCGAACGTCCTGGCCGACCTGTTCTCGCTGGCCGCCAACCAGGGCAAGCCGGTGCCCCAGATGTTGGCCGAACAGTATCCCCACTTCAGCCCCCTCGCTGCGCCCATCGAAGATCTCAACCGACGCTACCAGGCCCGCAAACGGGAGACGCGGGTGATGGATTTCGACGACCTGCTCGTGCTGTGGCTCAAGCTGCTCCAGGACTACGAGGACATCCGCAACCTCTACCAACGCCGGTTTCAGTTCATCCTGGTGGACGAATACCAGGACACGAACCGGCTCCAGGCCAACCTCATCGACACCCTCGCCGCCCAGCATCGCAACGTCATGGCGGTCGGGGACGATTCCCAAAGCATCTACTCGTGGCGCGGTGCGGATTACCAAAACATCCTTCGGTTCCCCGAGCGCTATCAGGGCGCCACCCTCTACAAGATCGAAACCAACTACCGGAGCACCCCCGAAATCCTGCAGCTCGCCAATGCGGCCATCCTGGCTAACCGCCAGCAGTTCGCCAAACAACTGACCCCGGTGCGCCCCAACGGCCCCCGACCGGGACTGGTCGCCTGCGCCACCGCGGCCGAGCAGGCCGCCTTCGTCGCCCAACGCGCCCTCGAACTGCGCGAAGAAGGAATCGAACTCCATCAGATCGCGGTCCTTTACCGCTCCCACTTCCACGCCCTCGAACTCCAACTCGAACTGACCCGCCGCAACATCCCGTTCGGCATCACCAGCGGCATCCGCTTCTTCGAACAGGCCCACATCAAGGACGTCGCCGCCTACCTCCGGCTCGTCTGCAACCCGCGCGACGAACTCGCTTTCAAACGCCTCGTCCGCCTGCTGCCCGGCATCGGCGACAAAGCCGCCCAGCGGTTGTGGGCCGAGTTCCTGGGCCGCCAAAACCCCACGCCGGTCCCCCTCGCGGAAGCCCTCCAAGGGTGCGCCGCGCGCGTTCCCAAAAAATCCCAAGTCCCCTGGACTCAGTTCACCACCACCATGGCTCAACTCGATCGGCACAGCCGCCAACCGTCCGACCTGATCCAGTTGGTGCTCGAAGCCGACTACCAGGACTACCTCGAAGCCACCTACGCCAACGCCCGCGCCCGCCTCGAAGACCTCGAACAACTGGCCACCTTCGCCCGCCAGTTCTCCACCGTGGAAGAGTTCCTCGCCCAACTCGCCCTCCTCACCAACCTCGAAGCCGAAGGGACCCGCCCCTCCAACCCCGACGACGAGTTGATCCGCCTCTCCACCATCCACCAGGCCAAGGGACTCGAGTTCGACGTCGTCTTCGTGATCATGCTCTGCGATGGCCTCTTCCCCTCCGCGCGTTCCTTGGAAAGCCTCGAAGGCGAGGAGGAAGAGCGACGCCTGTTCTACGTCGCCGTCACCCGCGCCAAGTCCGAACTCTACCTCAGCTACCCCCTGATCCGATCGCGCCCGGGCTACGGTGGCGACGCGATGCAACAACCCTCGCGTTTCCTCCAGGAACTGCCTGCCGCCGTGATCGAGGAATGGAACCTGCACTCCACGCCGCGTTTCTGATCTCCGCCCCTCCCCTGGCGATCGCCGAGGGGTCGTCCGCCCACCGCCCCCTGACCCCCTGAATCACCGCCCCCCTGACCCACGCACGTGCACCCTCGCGGCTCGCGGCCCGCGGCTCGCGGATGGGGACTTGGCCCTTGGGACTTCCTCGCTCCCCGGGCCCCCGCTCCCCTTCACCTCCACCCAGTCCCCAGGCTGCAACGCGGTGACCTCCAGCGAAAGGAACCGGATCCGGGCTGGGTCCGGGGAGCGGGCAGACGGAATCCTTGACCACAGGCTCCGGGCAAGATCGCCGACCCGCGCCTCCCAGACGGCTGCCCCCTCCCTAAACCATTCATGATCCTGGTAGCGCAACACCTGCCGGTCGTCGGTAAACAAGAACACCCGATACATGACATTGGTCGCTGCCGAATGAACCCGGGCGGACAACTGCATGGTGTCGTCGGCCCGGAAGCGCCAGCCCTGGGGAAACACATAGAGCGCCGACAGGCTCGTCCCGCGGGGCGGAAATTGGCGTAAAGTCAGTCGCACCGTGTCCGCCCCTGCCGGTTCGATCTGCCAACGATCCGGATGCTCCGGCCGATTCTGCCAGCCCACTGCGGGCCACCCCATCCCATCGGAGACCCCCAAACCCAGCGGCTCCAGCCACACCGCGTGGATGTCCTCCACCCCACCCTCTCCTCGCCAGCGCAACTCGAACGGAGCGCGGGCAACCGAGCGCTCGCTCCCCGCTCCCGAACCACCCTCCCCCTCCGCGGGCCGCTTGTCCCCGCCGAACCGCTCCTTGTTCCTCTCGCCGACTCCCCCGCCGCGATCCACCCCGACCCGTTGACCGCTCACGCCGAACCGCGCGTCGTGGGCCACGGGCTCGCCGTAGGCCGGCCAGGATCGAGGAACCGCCGCAGCCTGGGGCGGCTCCAACGTCAGCCGAGCCGTCAGTCGCCCAAGCGGTGGCACCTCCCAGAATCCGAGCCCTTTACGCCGCTCCCCCTCGCGCCCGCTTCCGGACCGGCGCCGCTCACTCCCCCCCCGCTCGATTCGACCTCCCGGGCGCAGCTCTGGAACGAGTTCTGACTCCATGACTTCCGCGCCGTCCCCGGGCTCGAGTCGCCCGTGCCAGCCCGACGGCAGCGCCATGGACAGCACCCCGGATTGCCTCACCTCGCTGAAATTGTAGAGCGTCACCTCGGCTCGCAACGGACCTCCCGGCTCATATCGATATGTCCGCGACGGTTTGTGCGGCTGGAAACTCCCCCTCGCGTAGTCCACCTGCAAGACCACCGGCGACGGCTTGCCCGGAGCCGCCCCTTGCAACCGCCGAGCCACGAGGTGCGCCCCCCCATGAGGGGCCACCGTCCGACCGGCGGCGACCCAGGGCCAGCGAGACGAGGGCGTGATGCTCCGCCACTCGCAATCCTCGATCTCGAAGCGGGCCGCCGGCACGCGCAGATGCAGGTTCGCCTCCGCCGCCACCTGAAACTGCGTCTCCGTCACCGACCCCAGCCGGGTTTCCCCCTTCAGGCCCACGCGGAGGTCCACCCCTGCGCGCGCGAAGCGGAAGGCCAAGGCCAGATCGGTTCCGCCCCGGTTCAACCCCCCGTCCCAGGGGCCCTCGGGACCCGCTTCAAAGCTGTCGCCGCCCGTTCGTCGCGGCGCGTTCAGCAGTTGAGTCGCTCCATGGAGGGCCGCACCCGGCCCTCCCAGGCCTGGCTTCCCTCTCCAGTCCGGGCCTCGCACGCCGCTGGCCGGGAGGAGAAGGTCGTGGTATCGATGTGGCGTCCACAGGACGACCCACCACGTCGTCGACGTCTCCCCCAGAACCACCCCAACCTCGCTCGCCGTGGGGCGATGCCAGATCCAATACAGCGGCCGGGTCGGGGGCAAGGCCCGAGTCAGGTAGAGATAGCTGTCGAGCGCCGGGCGTGGGGAAAAGTCGGCATTGGCCAGGCCCAGATCCGAATTCCTTTCCAGGTAAGGGGTAAGAATGAACGGCAGGTAATAGTCAACCCCAGCCGCGTAAGCGCTGATCGCCACGCGCTCATGATAGGCCTGTTGACGCGCCAGTTCGGAATGGCCGGGCGCCGCGCGCGCTACCATCTCGGCATGGCCCGCTTCGGTAATCCATAGAGGCAGCCGCCACCCGGCTCGCGCCAGGGCGTCCTGATGGGCCCGCAGATGAGGCAGAAACTCGTGCGCCCAGCCATAGTGATGAAAATTGTAGCCGTCGGTGTAAGGGCCCAGGCGGTTGCGCACCAACTCCTCGAGATACGCTCCCGGGGGAAAAGCCAGGGAAGGCATCAGGACTTGCGCCGCCGGATTCCCGGCCTTTACCCCCCACCACGCCGCCTTCACCACGGCCGTCATCCGATCGGGATTGTCCGCCACAAAATGAAAATCCGGCTCGTTCCAGATCTCCCACGCCTGTCGAACCCCCCGCTGCACCGGGAGATTCGTCCGGCAGTGCCAATAAAGCGCCATCAGGTCATCCGGCAAGGGCGTCGTGCTCTGGCTGCCCACGCGGGCCTCGGGACGCGACGCCCTGAAGGCATCCCCTCGCCGCGTCGACGGCGGGGCGAACCTCACCACCGCCACCTGGTCAATCCCCCGCTCCGTCAGCCAGTCCCCCGCCAACCGAACCCACCGCAGATCGCCTCGCGCCATCAGATCGTCAAAGAACTCCCCTTGCACGACCGGCGACGCCCGGTCGATCACTCCTCCGAACTGGGTGGCTGTCCTGCCGTCTACGACCCCGGCGGTCCCGGCGAGGGTTAGCCCCAGCAGCCATCGGCAGAGGGCAACGCCCGAGCGCCTCCCCATCCGGACCGCCGTTCCCCGGCTGCGGTCCTTACTGGCGACACATTGACACACCCGCGATTAGAGCCCGGCCGGACTGATTTCTCAATGCCAAAGCGGGCGGCCGCGAAGAAAACAGCAAAGGTGACAGGTTCAAAGGGAAACAAAGGTGACAGGTTCAAAGGGAAAGGTGACAGGAAAGGTGACAGGTTCAGAGTATCATCCCAGACTCAGCCCGCAGTCCGTGGATACCGCCTCCATCTCGCGACCGGACATCGGTCGGGTGCGAACTGGGTGACAGGTTCGTAGGAACTCTGAACACAGCGAAACCCGCAGCTGGTTGATCCCGTTATGCCCGAGACGGCGGGACGGGGCCGGATCTGGGGGGGAACTCAGCGGATTGAGGAAACCCAAATTTCGCGTTTGGACATTGGGCCCGACCGGACTAGGTTGGCGGCAGTCGGCCGACAGGGTCGGGCGGCCACGCCTGGCGGTCGCAACGCCCGGCACCACGGGAGCCCCCCCCCGCGGACGCCGCGCACGGGGTTCGTGCCGGTCACGGGTGAAGGCAATCTCGCGCAGCGACTATGAAAACTTCGATCCTGGCAATTTTGGTCTTCACCTTGGCAACCCCTCTGGCCTTGGGCCAAGCTCACATCATTAAGCAACGGGCCAAGGAACTGAACCAACAAAACAACCAACGCCAGGGCGTTGCCCCCACCACTCCCACCCCCCCTGCCGCCCCCAGTCGCCCGGCCACCCCCGCCCAACCCCAGCCGACGGTGATCCAGCCCACGGTGGCGAGCCCGGAGGCCCTCCGCAAATACGATGCGGGCCGAGTAAAGTCGGCCCTGGCCCCGCTCAAGCCCGGGGCCACTGTCACTTCACGGCTCACAGAACAGCTTGCCAAGGATCTCGCCGCCGCCTGCCGCGGGACCGCCAAACCCTCCCCCGAGCGGACCAGCCAATTGGCCAAGAACCTCGGGTCCGCCTTGACCGGGGGCCATCTGAACGAGGCCGCTCGCACCCAACTCGCCGACGATTTGGTCGCCATCCTGAACGGCAACGATGTTCCCGCCTCGAAGACCGAGGCCGCCTTATCGAGAGTGGATTCGGCCTTCCGAGCCGGCGGCATGGACCGCCGGACCTCCAGCGCTGTCATCGCGGATCTCAAAGCGATCGCCGGCGACCTCCGCGCAGGCGCTTCCAAGTAAGTCCGGAACCGTTCTGTCCCCGAACCTGTTTCCGGTGAGCGTCGGAGGGGCGAGGCTCATGAGGGGCTGCGAGGTCGTGCGCCCTGGGTGGCTCGCGACGCTCGCTCCACCCGACTGCCCAGGTTCATGGGCGCAACGCGCGTCATCCGCGGTGATCTGCTTGCTCAGGCACGCATCAAGGGCGGTCCGCCAGACGCACCCCGCGGGCGAAACACGCGCGACACACGCATCGATCCTGGTCCGGCGCCGCGTTCTGCCAATCGACGGTCCGCTGACCACAAGCGATACAAACCAAACCCGCCGTGATCCACATCGGCAGAGGAGCGGCGGGGCGCGGATGCGATTCGGTCGCGACGGGATCCGGCTCGGCGTCCTCCTGGTCATCGAGGATCGCTTCGGCCGAGGGCGGCGCCGGGTGGGTCGAGCAGGAAACGTTCGGGGTCGTTTTCCGGTTGACGCAGGCGACCTCGCAGGAACACGGGCCGGAAGGCGGCCCCGTGGGCCCAAAGCCGCTCGGGGACTTGCTCGCGAGGACCGGGCGCGAGGTTCCGATCCACAATGAGCACATGGACCGCAGCCTTCCCTTCGCGGCGCAAGAGCAGGTCCACCGTGATCTTGGGAGGCAATCCCGCCACCACCCGCAGCGGTTCAGCCGGGGGCGGCGATCGGATCGAGCACGACTTCGAGACCCTCCCGCGCCGCGTCGATCTCCATGGGCACTCCTTTGCGCTGCGCTATCCCGCGCGCCCTTTCCACCATCGCCCTCATTTGGTCATCGTCATGGTCCGGGTCGTGGTGGAAGAGGAAGAGCCTGCGCACGCGGGCGCGGCAGGCGATGGCCACGACATCGTCCACGCAGCCGTGGCCCCAGCCGACGTGGCTTCTGTATTCCTCTTCAGTATACTGCGTGTCGATGATGGCGACCTCGACGTCCCGGAGGAACTCGACCAGTTTCTCGTCCTGGTCGGCAGCGTAGAGGAAGGTCGTTTGGGTCCCCGGGTCCGGCTCGGGGTCCCGGTGCTCGGAATGCCGTTGGTAGGGCTCGTTGTCGGGCAAATAGGCGATCCGACCGCTCCGGGTGGCGAAGCGGTAGCCCACACAGACCCCGGGATGCCTGAGGAACTGGGCCTGAACCGACACGCGGCCCACCGAGAACGAGAGATCCTTGAGCTCCCGAAAGCGGATGCTTCCCGGCATTTGCTGCAGAGAAATCGGGAAATAGGGGCTCTCCATCTGGCTCGACAGCGTGGTGGCAATCCCCCGTTGCGCCCCCTCGAAACCCAGGACGCGGATGCGGTTCTTGGGATTGTAGGCCGGCGCGAAGAACGGAAACCCCTGGATGTGATCCCAATGAGTATGGGAAACCAAGATCGTCGCCTTGATCGGCTCCGCCCCAAACTCGCGAGCCAAAGCTATCCCCAGCGGCCGGATGCCCGTCCCCGCATCGCAGATCAGGATCTCGCCCTCCGCACGGATTTCCACGCAGGAGGTATTCCCGCCATAATGGGCGGTCTGAGGGCCCGGCGTCGGGATCGACCCCCGCACGCCCCAGAATCGCAATCGCACCGGGAGGGGTGGCTCCTCCCCGGGGGGCGTCCGCTCCTCCCCCAGCCCCGCCCCGCCCCCCCCCCCGGCCATCAAGGCCCGAACCTCCGCCACGAGGTCCGCCGGTTTGACTGGTTTGACCAGGTACGCGTCCGCCCCCGCATCCATGGCATTGACGCGATCGGTCTGATAATCGCTGCCCGTCGTCACCAGGATCTTCGGACCCGGGGTCCACTCGAACTGGCTCCGCAAGCTCCGCACCACCGTCCAGCCGTTAACCCGCGGCATGCGCAGGTCGCAAACCACCACGTCCGGCCGATGCTCCATGGCCGACCTGAGCCCCGCCTCGCCGTCACTTGCCTCCAGGACTTCCCACCCCTCATCGCGCAGCCAGCCAGCCATGATGGTCCGAAACACTTCATCGTCGTCGATCAGCAGGATGGATAGCTCGGGCATGGAGTTTGGAGGGATTATTGCCGGAAGTTGCGAAAAAACAAGTCCGCGCCGGGCTCCCAGATCCGCGCGGGCGCAAAATCAACTGGCGCTTTGCCGCCGGGCGATGATATTCACCTGCCCATGCAACGTCCTGACTGCCGAGGGATGTTCCACGCCTGCCTTCGGAACCGGAGGTGGCGGCTTCCCCCTTGGCCGCGCTCCGCGAGCGTTCCTTCCTGAGCCGCGATGCCAACGCTATCCGCCACCACGATCGTGCTCGCCGAGGACCATGTGGTCGTTCGCCAAGGGATCCGGCTCCTCCTCGAGCAGGAACAGGATTTCAAGCTCGTCGGCGAGGCCTCTGACGGCCTCGAAGCGGTGGAGTTGGTGGAGAAGCACAAGCCGCGTGTCCTGATCCTCGACCTCATGATCCCGCGCCTGCACGGGCTGGAAGTCGCCAAGCAGGTCCACCATTCCCACCCGGAAACCAAGATCGTCATCCTGTCCATGCACGCGGACGAACCCTACGTCATGGAGGCCCTCCGCAACGGGGCCTCGGGTTATGTGCTCAAGGACGCTTCGGTGGACGAACTGGTGGCCGCCATCCGCCAGGTCCTGAGCGGGCGGCGTTACCTGAGCCCCGTCCTCGCCGAACGCGCGATCACCGGCTACGTCGTCCACCCGGGAGAAACGGCCGCGGACATTTACGATTCGTTGACCAACCGCGAACGTCTGGTCCTGCAACTGGCGGCCGAGGGCTTCTCCAACCCCGAGATCGCCAAGAAACTGTTCATCAGCCCGCGGACCGCCGAGACCCACCGCGCCAACCTCATGCGCAAGCTCGGTCTCTCCTCCCAAACCGACCTCGTCCGTTTCGCCATCCGCAAGGGCATCATCGAGGCTTGAGCGCCGTCGATGGCGGGCCCCCGGGGGCGGGTCCCCAGACCATGCCGGCGTAGGCAATGCGCATCAGCATGCCGATCGAACAGGCGCACAGCAGGGTGCTGAGGAGGGCTACCCGACGCCGGCTCTCGACCTCGATCTCCCCGCCCCCCCAGAGCAGGACGGCTTGGGAGAGCATGAGGAAGCTGACCGGGATGAGCGTGAGGATGGGGAGGGCCCTGCCCCGGCAACCGCGGACCGCCCGGCCGCCCCAGATCAGGCAGAGGGCCCCGCCCATCAGGCCGCCCCAGAGGATGAGGCGAGCCAGTTCGGGGGAGAGGCGATGAGCCAGGTAGCTCAATCCAGCGAGTAAGACGCTATAAGCGAGAAGTTCAACACCGAGGGACTTGTTCATGGCGGGAGCAAGGTCGCGCGAGATCCCCGCTCCTGCCCCGCAAAGCTACCAGACCCTCCCTCCCGCGCTTCTCCCATCCCCCATCAAGCGTACGCTTGCTGGCCGGCCAGTGCTTCCGAAGGTACATAGAACCAAGGCAACTCGCAGCTTCGGATGGCGGCCCGACCATCCTCACGGCCTCCAGCGGCTCCCACCGCCAGACCCTCGAATCACGTGCCGTGGGCACCTGACCCGATCCCACCATCGCCCTGCCCCCGCGACCCCGTCAAGCCCCAACCCCAGCAATCGTCATTCTGAAAAAACAGTTCCCTCAACCCGTGACTTCCTGGCCCCGAACCCAATCAGCCAACTCGTTCACCGCACCCGCCAACCTCGCGCCGTCCACGATGCTGTCCGCCCAACGCCTCTGCGGTTCCACAAACCAGTCATGCATCGGCGCCACTTGGCCCCGAAATTGCCGGAGGATCGAGGCCGCACTGCGCCCGCGCTCCCGTCGATCTCGTTCCATCCTGCGCTGCAACCGCAACGCCTCCGGAGCCTCCACGAACACGCGCAACGCAAAGAGCGATCGCACCTCGGGCCGATGCAGCACCCAAAGCCCCTCGACCAGAACCACCGCCCGCCGGCGCCAGCGGCGGCGCCTGACGCAGCGGGTGTGCGTGGTGAAATCGTAGCGCGGCACCTGAACCTCCTGCCCGGCCCGGATGCCCTGGAGACAGGCCCGAAACTCGGCCCAGTCGATGGCCCCAGGATCGTCGAAGTTCGTGCTGGCCCGCTGCCGGGCGGGGAGATGGGAGAGGTCCCGATAGAAGTCGTCCAGACTCAACCGCCCGGCCGAACCGCCCAGACGCCGCTGCAGGCGCCGGGTTAACCACGTCTTCCCAGAGCCGCTGCCGCCGGTGATGGCGACGAGGGACACCGGCGCAAGCGGCGGCGTTTCGTGAAGCGGACTGCCTGCCCCCGGGGCTTTGGATGAGGTGAACATGGTTCGTAGTTGTCGGAGGATTTGACGCCGGGCGGCGCCTGGCTTGGCGAGCGATCTGTCCTACGCGTAGTATGTTAATTGAAAGCGATTTACAAACACTTTCGCTGCCGTTCTACCGAGGCCCGGGGCGGCCGACGCGGAGATGAAACGTCGGCCCGCTTTACACTGTCCGGGCCCAGGCTCGATCTCAGGGACGGCGTGGTAGGCGCGCCGACGACTGGCACAACCTCATCGTCAACAGTCACTTATGATATCATGAGCGAGTCTTAAGACCCAACCCGGCTTGATCGATCCACCGAAACGACGTCGGCGGGTTTTACAGTCCAGGGGCCGCGTGCCGGTCGACGGGTCGACTCAGACCGTGATCGATGTGATTGCAACATATTTATCACAAGGAGGTTAGAATGTACATGCAGGCCGCTTCGGCGATATTGGCATAAAGCCTGCTAGCGTGGTTCGGCGCATATTGGCGCCAACCTAAAGATAGAATCAGATCCTTAAACCTATGAATACCTTTGAAAAGCTGCTCGGAACCTTGGTGGTGGGAGCCGTTCTCACGCTCACGCCCAAGGCCGAAGCCGCCTCGATCGCTGTGTTTGGCGATAACAGCATCGATAATTACCTCGCCGGGTTGGGTTATACGGCCACCCTCGTCTCCGATGCCCAACTTGCCACGGCCGGGTTCCTCTCCTCGTTCGACGCGTTTTTCATGACTCGCGACGGCAGTTCCTTCGGAAGCGGGCTTTCCGCGGCCGCCACTGCCAACGTTGCCAGCTTCGTGGGCGCGAGTGGCAACGTGGTGTTGCTCAACGCCGATTTCGCGGACAGTGTGCCGAGCGATGGGACCATCAACACTCTGGTGGCCAACGCCGTGGCCTACGCGGTGGCCAGCGGCAATGGGTTCATCGGAGAGTTCAACGGGGCGGTCGCTGCGCTCACCGCCAACGGCAACAGTTTCAATCCCATCGGCCTCATCCCCGGTACCGCTGGGGCTCTGGGAGGCGGCGCAGGAGGTTCCAGCGGGGCCATTTATAAGACGCTGGCTGGCGCTGTGAATCCAGTCACGTCCGGCCTCCCTGACGGGTACAATCCTTTGGCCGTGGAGTATGGCGCCACCATGAGTGGCGTGCCGGCGGCGATGGTCATGGCCACCTGGGGCGTGGGCGGCAATCCTGCGGTCGTCGTCCGCGCTGGCGCCGCTGTGCCTGAGGCTGGGTCCACGCTGGCTCTCCTGCTTATGGTTGTGGGTGCTACCGGCTGGATGCGCCGTCGCGCCTAAATCTGGCTCTGACTTCCGGGTGCTTTTGACAGGCCCCGCGCCGTGGAGGCGCGGGGCCTTTCCTTTTCCACTTCAGCCACAACGGGTAACCCCGCCTGCCCGGCATTCACCGGGCGGCGGGGTGGATGGCTTACGATACTGACGATCAGCGCGCTGTATTCACCCATTCCCGGTTTCATCCACCACCACGTAGCGGCTGCCGCTCTCGCTCCACACGCGGAGCAACGTGGTCTTGTCCCGGGCATTCTCGCTCATGCGGACGGCTTCATCCGCATTGCGCACCGGACGGCGGTTGATCTCGGTGATGACGTCTCCCGGGCGCAACCCGGCTTCGGCGGCGGCCGAGTTGGGATCGACGTCGGTGACCACGGCACCCTGGAGGTTGCGGGGCACCTCCTGCTGACGCCGGACTCGTGGGTCCAGATCGGCCACCGTCACGCCCTCGAGCACGCCGTCGTCCTCGGCCGCCTGGGTTCGCGCCTTGGCCAGCGTGGCCGAACCCGGAAGTTCCTTGATGGTGAGGTTGAGGGTCTTCTCTTCCCCGTCGCGGAGGATCGTCATGGGCACGGTGGAGCCCGGGGCGGTGGCGGCCACTTGCAGGCGGAGGTTCCGGCTGCCGTCCACATTCCGTCCGTTGAAGGACACGATGACGTCGCCCGGTTGGAGGTCGGCCTTGTCGGCCGGACCGCCGGTCTTGACCTCGCCCACGAGGGCGCCGCGGTTCTCCTTCAGGCCGAACTCCCGAGCCAACGCCGGCGTGACATCCTGGATCATGGCGCCGATGTAGCCCCGGGTGACCCGGCCGTCCTGGATGAGGCTGGTCATGACCTGATGAGCCAGGTTCACCGGGATGGCGAACCCGATTCCCTGGCTGCCGCCGGAGCGGCTGATGATGGCGGTGTTGATTCCGATGAGGCGCCCCTGGGCGTCCACCAGCGCCCCGCCGCTGTTGCCCGGGTTGATGGCGGCGTCGGTTTGGATGAAGTCCTCGTAATCGAGACCGATATTGCCGCGTCCCTTCCCGCTCACGATGCCGCTGGTGACGGTCTGGCCCACGCCGAAGGGATTCCCGATGGCCAGCACGACATCGCCGACCTCGATCTGGTCGCTATCGGCCAGCGCGATGACCGGCAAATCGCGTGCGTCCACCTTGATCACCGCGATGTCGGTCTGCGGGTCGTTGCCAACCACCTTGGCACTGAACTCGCGACCATCGGTCAGGCTCACTCTCACTTCGTCCGCCCCGTCCACCACGTGGTTGTTCGTGAGGATGTAGCCGTCCCGGGTCACGATCACGCCCGAGCCCAGGCCTCGCTGGGGGGGAAGGCGGAACGACTCCATCGGACCGGAGCGCCCCCTTTGCGGCCCGAAGAACCAACGGAACATGCCATCCTCGAATTCCGGATGGCCGCGCAGGTTGGCGGGCTTGGCCTTGGTGCTGGTGAAGATCTTGACCACGCTCGGGGTGACGCGTTTGACGACGGACGCGTAGCCGAGCGACGAGCGGTCGGGGAGGGGCGCGGGGGAAGCGTCCTGGGAGACCGCCTCCGTGGCTGGTGCGGGTCCGGCTGCGGGCGGGGTTTTTTCTTTGGCGGCGAAGGCCGTGCTGAGCCCGGCCAAGGCGATGGCCAGGCAGATGCCGGTCAGGGTGGACCGGTTGAGGAATCGATCAAGGTTGAGTTTCATGGCAAGTCGGAGTTCAGTTCAAGGTCTGTTTCGTTACCGCGGATTGTGACCCCGGGGCCATAACGACACACTTACACGAACATTACAGATGGGTAAGGTTATGCCTGCATCCTCTTGTCTTCCCCCTTTCTCGCGGCGCCGCTTTCTCGGGCGGACCGCGCGGTTGACCGCGGCGGCCGCCCTGCCGGGCGTTGCCGCGGCGCTGGCGGCCCAGGTCCCTGGGGACCGTCCGGCCCGGGCCGCAGGGCTGCAGGTTCTCCATCCTGCGGGGCGAGTCCCGGTGGGGCTCCTGATCGATGACTCGACCTGCCTGGTGAACCTGAACCGGTTTGCCATGCCGCAGTTCGACGCGGCGTTTCAAAGGCGCAATCCGACCTACCATCGGGACTGGAAGAGCTGGCCCGTCGAAATCCCCGACGCCTTCGTCCGCCGGTTCGGCGAGTGGTGCGCCGCCCACGGCGTGAAGGGCAAATACAGCGTGGTGCCCTTTCCGGCGTGCGTCGGCCGCCTCGACCGCGAGTTGCCAGGCTGGTCTGGCCGCGACCTCGAGGACAGCCTCCGCCTCGTGCGGGAGGAGTTGACGCCTCACTGGGACATCCACCCTGAGATGGTGACCCACACGCGCGTCATCGATCTGGCCACCGGCCATCCTTACCCCGACCCGTCGCTGCGGTTCATGGAGAACTGGGACTGGACCACGGGTCGGAGCGTGGACGAGTTAGCCGCCTACCACGCGTATGCCTTGCAGATCCTGAAGAATGTCGGTCTGCCTTGCGAAGGGCTGACCACGCCTGGGGGTTATGGCAACCGCGCCCTGCCCGAACTGGCCCAGGCAACCCTCGAGGCCCTCCGCGCCGTCTTTCAGGCCGAGATCCCCCACTACTTTCGACACCTTTACACGGACGAATCCAGCGTGGCACCCCGCGTCGAATACGCCCGCGACCTCGATTCGAATGACCCGCGGTGCGTCGTCAGCATCATCGGCTGCACCGGCGACTGGACGGGGGGTTGGGACAACACGGAACCGGAGGGCGCCGACCGCTTCATCACGGCCGATCTCCAGCAAGGCCGCCTGGTGGACGTCATCACGCGAGGGGAACCGGCCATGATGGTCTGCCACTGGACAGGCATTTATTGGAACGGAGAGGAGAAGGGTTTCAAGGTCTTCCAGGAAGTCGTGCGCCGGCTGCACGCGCGGTTCGATCATCTGATCTGGATGAAGCCCAGCGAACTGGCGCGCTATGCCGCCGCCCGGGAACTGACCCGGCTGGAGCGGACGGGCAACACCTGCTCCTTCAAGGCCCCCTTCGCTTGCCCGCGATTCACCGTCCGGATCGAGTGGCCCCGCCAAACGGCGGGACGAGTCACTGCGGAGGGGCAACCGGCTCTGCGGCAAGTGGAGGATGCGCGCCATCTCCAATCCGGGACGTGGTGCCAGCGCCACGACGGCCTCCTCGTCTGCTTCGACTTGCCCCGAGGCGCCAGCCGCATCGTGGTCCATCCGGCGTGATCCCGGTCCGCTCGCCGCGGACGCAGGCTGCCGGTTACGGCTTGCCCGTCCGCACGGATCCGAGCAGGCTCCCACGATGCCTCTCGCGTGTTCTCTCGCCTCCGGGCGAACGGCCGGTTCGCCCGGCAGCCTGCTCCTGGCGTTGATCGGGCTCGGCGTGGTCCCGCTGCTGGGGTGGACCGCCGACCTGCTCGGCCCCGAATCTCTGCGCCGCCACGTCGACGCTTTCAACATCGCGGACCGGGAGACGGTCACCAACCATATCCCCAATGCGGCCGCCGCCGATTGGTTGACCCGCCAGGTGCCGCGATTCGAATGCCCCGACGGTGACCTCGTAGAGATCTACTATTTCCGCTGGTGGACCTATCGCAAGCACCTCAAAGAAACCCCCGACGGCTTCATCGTCACCGAGTTCCTCCCGCCGGTCCCCTGGGCCGGCAAACACAACTCGATCAACTGCCCGGCCGGACACCATTTCTACGAGGGCCGCTGGCTGCACGACCGGCGGCCGCTCGACGATTACGCCCGCTTCTGGTTTCGACGGGGCGGCGAACCGCGCAAATACAGCTTCTGGGCGGCCGACGCCCTCTACGCCCGGTTCCTGGTCCTGGGCGAGGATGCCTGGCTGAAGGATCTGCTGCCGGATCTGGTCGCCAACTACGAAGGGTGGGAACGAACCCGCCGCGATCCCAACGGTCTGTTCTGGCAGGAGGACGGCCAGGATGGCATGGAAGTCTCGATCGGCGGCTCCGGCTGCCGAGCCACCATCAACAGTTACCAATACGGCGACGCCCTCGCCATTGCCCTTATTGCCGAGCGGGCGGGATTCGCCGACTTGGCCGCCACCTACCGCGCCAAGGCCGCCACCCTCAAGCGGCTGGTCCAGGAAACGCTGTGGGACCCGGAGGCGCAGTTCTTCAAGGTGCTGCCTCGCGGACTAACCCAACTCGCCGAGGTGCGCGAGCTCCACGGGTTCACCCCTTGGTATGTGAACCTGCCCGATCCCGACAAGGCCGTGGCCTGGCGGCAACTGATGGATCCGGAAGGGTTCTTCGCGCCGTTCGGGCCAACCACCGCCGAACAGCGCCATCCCCGTTTCACCCTGGCCTACGAAGGCCACGAATGCCAATGGAACGGCCCCAGTTGGCCCCTCGCCACCTCCCTCACCCTCACCGCCCTCGCCAACCTCCTCAATCAACCGCCCCAGTCGTTCATCGGCAAGGACGATTACTGGAAGACCTTCCAATGCTACCTGCGCAGCCACCGCTTCCGCCAATTGCCCCCCGCGTCCCCCCGCCCCCGACTCCGGCGGTCGCACGACGACTCCGTCCCCCGCCACACCTGGTGGGCCCCCGACCGTCTCGGCAACACCGAGTGGGTCCAATACGACTTTCCCTCGCCCCTGACGCTCCACGGCGCCTCCGTGTTCTGGTACGACGACCCCCACGGGATCGATCCTCCCGCCTCGTGGCGTCTCCTGGCCAAGGTCGGAACCGACTGGCAGGAGGTCCAGGCCGATGCTCCCTATCTCACCGCCCTCAACCAATACAACTTCGTCGAGTTCGCCCCCGTGAACACCACCGCCCTCCGGCTCGAGGCGACCACGGCACCGGGTCACAGCGCGGGCATTCTCGATTGGCGGGTCTTCCACAGCGGCACCAACGTGGCCGCCGCCGCCACCCCCAGCGCATCCTACAGCGATATCTACGCCGCCCGGCTCAGCGCGCTCAACCAGCAAGGAACCACCCTGCCACGTCTCGAAAGCCGCCAACCCTGGATCGACGAGAACCTTCATCCCTACACCGGCGACTGGATCGCCCGCACTCTGCTCCAACAGCGACGGCAACCACCCGACGAGCGCGGCAAGGACTACAACCACTCCACCTTCTGCGACCTCGTGATCACCGGGCTTGTCGGCCTGCGGCCGCGTGCCGACGACGTCGTCGAAGTCAACCCGCTCATCCCCGATGGGGTCTGGGACTACTTCTGCCTCGACCGCGTCCCCTACCACGGACGCCTCCTCACCATCCTCTACGACCGCACCGGCCAACGCTACGGCCGGGGACCGGGGCTGCAGATCCTCGTCGACGGGAAACCGATCGCCCGGGCGGCGGGGCTGGGCCGCCTGACGGGCCGGCTACCTGGAGCGTAGCAGGCGCTCTCCAGAAGAGAATTCCCCGATCGGAATCGCGCATGGAACCCCTGAACCGGGAAGGGACGCGATGAGGATTAGGATTAGGATTGGGATTAGGATTACGATTACGATTGGGATTAGGAGTTGGGAGTCTGCCTTCTGCCTTGGTTCATGGGGAGGGGGTCTGCCGGCGGGGAAACACTCCGGCTCGGCAGGACAACCGGTCTACCGCACGTGAGGATTTCCCTCGCCGTTCCACCAGGCGTTATGGGGTTGGCGGGCGGGATGGGACGTGCGCCCGTCGAGTTCCTCCGGCTTGAGCGCCTCGGCATGACCGTCCACCATCACCAGGTTGACCAGTCCGCCGTTGCGGGCTGCGGGGGTAGCGCGATGCGCATCGGAGCCATCGCTGCCCCCTTCATAATAGGCGTTCCCGCCCCCGGGCGAGGCACTGCTCTTGCGGCTGCCGCGCGAGCCGAGGTCGACGGAGCCGAGCGGCGGGTCGATCACATAAACCCCCGAGCCGCCCGCCCCATACGGTTTGTCCGGCGACCCTCCGCGCGCGCCCTTGGTGTCGCCCACCACGACCGTATGGGCCGGTTGGGTGATGGAGCTGTCGGTCGCGTGGAAAGGCGGCACGCCTCCGGGTTGCCGGGTGTTGCCGAGGTACTGGTAGTTGTAGCCGTAGCCGCCATAGTACTCGGTCACCCCAGGCACCTCGACGCCCCCGGGCGCCGTGTGGGCGAACGGTTTGTTCATGGACGGCCGTTCGGCCACGGTCAGCAGCGGGCTGCGGTAGGCCTGGGGGGTCTGCAAGTAGGGGAAGACCAGATCCGCCCAGCGCACCCGCGCCTCCCCGGCCACCGCCGGCAACGAATGACCCGGAAAGCGGCCCTGCTGATCGTCCTGATACAAGCGCAAGCCCAACCCCAACTGACGCAAGTTGTTCAGGCTGGAGATGGACTTGGCCTTGGTCTTCGCCCGACTCAAGGCCGGCGACAGCAGGCTGGCCAGGATGGCGATGATGGCAATGACCACCAGCAGTTCGATCAACGTGAAACCCGGGCGATGGTGGCTCGCATCGCCCGCTGCCCGATAACGCCTAGGTAGCAAATGCATGAGCCGCAGCCTATCCGCTTAGGCTGCGGCCCGCTGTCGCTAGAATGCTATTCTTTGTCGGCTAATTGCGGCCAGCACCCGCCTAATAGCGGTCGCCGCGGTCGCCCCGTCCCCCGCCCCCGCCCCGGGAACCGCCCTCCCGCGGGGCTCGCTCCTCGCGCGGACGAGCGATGTTCACGGTCAATTGGCGCCCCTGGAAGTCCTGGTTGTGGAACATCTCGACCGCCTTGTTGGCCTCCTCGGACGTTCCATATTCCACAAAGGCGAACCCGCGCGATTTGCCGGTGAACTTGTCGATCATGACGTTCACCGACCGGACCACACCCGCCTGCGAGAAATACTCCTGCAAGTCACCTTCCAGGGTGCGATAGGAAAGGTTGCCAACGAACAATCTGGATTCGTTCATGACTGATGGGAAGACCGCTCAGAGGGGGTAGTGGGGGGATACTGCGCCAGCAGGATCACGGAATGCCCGTGAAGTGGAAGTCGATTGGGTCAATCTGTCGTTCTGACACCGTCACCGCGTGCTCTTTGCGTCGGCCGGGGACACTACCAAAGGCCTGATCGCCGTCAATCACCGATTCCTCCCCGCGGACCGCGCCCGCCAGGGCCGGCACCCAGGCCCGGCGGCCGCGCATCGACGTCACCTCGCATCCGCTGGCCCCGGCGACCAGCCTCACCGCCCCGTCCGCCTGCGTCGTGAACACCACCGCCCCCGCGGCCCGAAATCGCTCCCGCAGCGCCGGCTTGGCCGCCTCCGTGGCCGGGTAATCGCCGTTCTGCAAGACAATCACCCGCGGCCGCCAGCGCTCGAGCAACGGGCTCGACAGCGGTTCCGACTGGGCCGGAATGCCCGCGATGACGATCCCCACCCGATCTTCCTCCAGCCGATCCGCCAAGCCCCGCTGCCCCAAACGCCCCAGATCAGAGACCATCACATACCGCACCCCCAACACGGTCCGGGCCAACACCAACGCCCCGTCGTCCGCCTGCGCGAAACGATCGCCGCCCGCAGGATGCCAGACCTCCCAGCCAGCAACCGTCTCGCCGCGCTCGACTTGGCAAACCCGGCCCGGGTTCCTCTCCCACCGTGCCAGCGTCTCCCGGTAAGCCTTGGACCGGAAGCGGACCGGCGAGACCCAAAGCCGTCCGCAGCGAAAGGAGCCCTCCAGGATCTGAAGGCCGCCGATGTGATGCAGGTCGCCATGGGTCAGCACAAGGTGCTCCATGCGATTCACGCCCTGAGACTGCAGGAACGGCTTGACCACAACATCGGCCACGCGCGCCGAACCCGTGTCCACCAACACATCCTCCTCCCGTCCGGGCGCGTCGATCCACACCGCCCCCCCGCTGCCGGCCGGCAACACCGTGATCTGCGTCGCGGGCTCCGACCGCAGTTGGCCCCATCCCCAGGCCAAGGCCAGGGCCAGCCAAACGGTCCCGACTGCCCTCCGCCCGCTGGTTGTCAGTCGCGCCGCCGCCCACCCAGCCCCCAGCCCCCCGTAGAGCAGGAGCCACTCCAAGGGGGTGAAGGCACGCACATGAAACCACGCCCCCGGCAACGTGGCGGCCCAACCGGTCACCTCGGTCATCGCCTTCATCCAGAACCAGCCACTGTGGTTGAACAGCCCCCCGATCCAGGGCAGCCACCCGCCGCAAACCAACGCTCCCAAGCTCGCCATCAGGGCCAAGCCACCCATAGGGACCACCACCAGGTTGACCACCAGGCCCACGGGGCTCACCACATGGAAGTATTGAGCCACGAGGGCCAACGAACCGATCCACGCAGCCAGCGAAGTCGCCAAGCTCGGCGCCGCCCATCGCCACGCTTGCTCCAACCAACGTCGCCCGCGCGACCGCAGCGCGACCGGCTGCAACGGGTCCGTCCTCAACAGCCGCCGTCCCCACTTCTCGAACGGGGGCTGCAGCAGGCCCAGGCTCAGCACCACCGCAAAGGAGAGCTGAAAGCCGGCCTGAAACAGATGACCGGGCCGCCACCACAGCAACACCAGCGCCGCCGCCGCCAGCGAGTTCACCAAGTCCAAGGGCCGCGCCAACGCCCAACCCGCCAGCACGATCGACATCATGACCGACGCCCGCAGGGCCGACGGTTGCCACCCTGTGGCGGCGGTGTAGAGCCAGATCAACGGGATGACCATCAGCCCGCAGGCCCCCCGCGGCACGCGCGCGGCCCGGAGCACATTCACGAGGATCCCGGCCAAGAGCGCAATGTGCAACCCGCTGATCGCAAACACATGCATCGTCCCCGTCCGGACAAACGGTTCCGCGACCGAGTCCGTCAACGGTGTCCTCCACCCCAGGGTCATCGCCCTCAGGAGATCGAACGGTTCGTCTACCAAGTCCTGCCGCCCGGGCAGTGGGTTCCCGGGCAGATCCCGCGCCAACGTCCGCGAGGCCCAGTCCATGAACCGGTCGGCCAGCGGCCGCGGCGGCGGCAGCGCCACCTCGGTCAGCCGCCAGTCCGCCTCCGAGAGCGTTCTGAGCAGGAAGTGGACGCCTTCGTGCGCCAGGTAACGGCGATAGTCGAAGAGCCCGGGGGCAGTCGGGCCGGGCGGCGGCTCGAGCACCCCAAACACCTCCACCTGCCGGCCCGCGTAGTAACCCTCGCCCATCCGCCCAGGCACCGTCACCAGCACGTCGCCGGTCGCCGGCACCCACTCCCCGCCCCGCCGCAACGCCACCACGCGCAAGGCAGCCTGGCTCCGGGGCTTGGCGGGTTGGAGTTCGGCTGGATCTTCCACCAGCCGCAACTCCGGGCTGCGCAACAGCCGCCCCCGCAGCGTGACCAACTCAGGGCGCGGCTCCATCTGGCGACGCAGGTCCCAGGGAGAGAGTGCGGCCTGCTCCAGGGCGTGATGGGTCCACCCGAGCAGCGCCCAACCCACCGCCAACCACACCCCACGGCGCCGTTCCTGGAGGCAAGCCGCCGCCGCACAAAGCGCCGTCGCCGCGAACAACCAACCCCATGGCTCGGGCCAGATCTCGCCCGCCAGGACGCCACCGGCGAAGAGCAACGCGACCGGCACCAGCGGACGCTTCATGCCGCCTCACCAGTCCCGTCGCCAGCGTCCCCAGGCAAACAGGATCCCCAGGGCCAACGCGCCCCCGGCCAGATCGAACAGCACGTCCCCCACCGCACTCCCCCGCGACACCACAAACGACTGATGAAACTCGTCCGCCGCTCCGCAGAGCGCCACCCACAGCAACGTGCTCCGCGCCTCCCGCCCATCCCACGGCCGCGGATCCCCGGGCTGCGGCCGACGCCGGGCCCGCCAAAGCAGCAGCGCCAAGACCCCGTACTCCGCCATGTGCGCCCCCTTCCGCACGACCCACTGCACCCGGCGAATGGCCTCGTCCGAGATCTCCGGCACCAGCCACCGCAACAGAGGCCCAATGATCCGCGAGGTGCGCGTGGTCGACATCCAATCGGTCGATCCAAGGTAGATGAGGCCCAGCCACAGCACGACGGGCAGCCAATACCGCAGGAAATCCCGACTTCCTTTCACGGGCCGATCTAAGCCGACGCGCCTCCCGCCAGGCAAGCCCGTTTCTGAATTCTGAATTCTAAGAAACCGAATGAGGTTTCTTCCTGCTTCAGGGCCCTCCCACCGAGGGCATGCACGGCTCGCGAGCCGCCCAGGGCGCACGACATCCCGGCTCGTCGGCTGCCTCGCCCCACCGACGGTGTGCGGAAGCCGTTTCATCGACAGAACGGCCGATTTGTGACTGGCAATCAGGGCGGATTTCAGTATGGTCACACGCAGTTGCTGGATGCCCGCTTGCCACCATGAACGTCCTGAAGTCGTTTACACCCAACTGGTTCGACCTCCTCGTCCTGGTGCTGCTGGTCGTCGGCTTCGTGCGTGGACGCAAACGGGGCATGTCCGAGGAATTGCTCGATGTCCTCAAATGGCTGCTGATCGTGGTGGTCAGCGCGTGGTTCTACAAGCCCGTGGGCCAGTTCCTCGGCGGCTTCCTGCACTTCCAACCGCTGTTCAGCAAGCTCCTCGGTTATAGCCTGATCGGCGTCGTCATCTACCTTGCCTTTCTGCTGATCAAGCGGGCCGTGGGAGAGAAGCTGGTGGGCAGCGATCTTTTCGGCCGGATGGAATACTACTTGGGCATGGGCTCCGGCATGCTCCGGCTCACCTGCATGCTCATGGTCGGCCTCGCCATCTTCCACGCCTACTACATCAGCGACGAGGACCTCGCCGCCCTGGAAAAGAAGCGCTACGAGGTTTACGGGAGCGCGACCCCTTACCCCGCCCTCGGCACCATCCACCGCACCGTGTTCCGCCAATCGGTCTTCGGCCCGATCATCGAGAAGAACTTCAGCGCCCAACTCATCGAACCCACCCCGTACCTCGATCCGGTTAAACGCGCCGAAGCCGTCGGCAAACGCCGCGAAAGCGCCGTCAACGAAGTCCTCGGCGAGCCCAAGAAGTAGCGGCCCGCCCGCGCAACTCCATGGCCGGCCTGATCCCAGAGGATCTCCTCGAACGCATCCGCGCCGCCAGCGACATTGTGGATGTCATCGGCGCCGCCCTCCCCCTCCGCCGCGCCGGGGCCAACTTCGTCGCCCTCTGCCCCTTCCACAAGGAAAAGACCCCCAGCTTCCACGTCAATCCCCAGAAGCAGATCTTCCACTGCTTCGGCTGCCATAAAGGCGGCGACGTCTTCTCCTTCGTCAAGGACTACGAAAGCGTCACGTTCGTGGAAGCCGTGCGACGCCTCGCCGAGCGCGCCCGCATCCCCCTCGAACTCGACTCCACCCCCGGCGCCGACCGCCATCGCTTCGTCAAGGAGACCCTCCTCCAAATCCACGAACAGATCACCGTCCGTTGGCACCAGGCCCTCCTCGGCGACGCCGCCGGCCAAGTCGCCCGCGACTACCTCGCCCGCCGGGGCGTCTCGGCCCAGGCCATCGACCTCTTCCGCCTCGGCTATGCCCCTGACGCCTGGGACGACACGGTCAATTGGGCCCGCTCCCGCGGCTACGAACCCGCCCTCATGGAACAGGCCGGCCTCGTCCTCCCCCGCGAACAGGGCGGCCATTATGACCGCTTCCGCGGCCGGCTCATCTTCCCCATCTGCGACGAGCAAGGGCGCGTGATCGGATTCAGCGGACGCATCCTCCAGGGCGACGAGAAGACGGCCAAATACGTCAACTCGCCCGAAACGCCCCTCTTCACCAAAGGCCGCGTCATCTTTGGCCTCGACAAATCCAAGCGGGCCATCCTCGACGACGGCGTGGCGATCGTCTGCGAAGGCCAACTCGACCTCATTGCCTGTTACATGGCAGGGGTCCAGAACGTCGTCGCTCCCCAGGGCACCGCCCTGACCGCCGACCACGCCCGGATCCTCAAGCGCTACGCCAACGAGGTCATCCTCTGCTTCGATTCGGATTCGGCCGGACAAAACGCGGCGGTTCGCGCCTTGGACGACCTCCTGGCCTCCGGCCTGGCCATCCGCGTCGCCACCCTCCCCGCCCCGCACGACCCCGACAGTTACATCCGCGAACACGGCGGGCCGGCCTTCCAGAAACTCGTCCAACGCGCGGAAGGGTTCTTCGACTACTACCTGAAACGACTGCTGTCCGCCCACGACCCCACCACCGACCGTGGCCGCATCGCCGTCGTTCAGGCCATGGCCGCCGCCGTCCTCAAAACCGGCCACGCCGTTCTCGTCGACACCTACGCCCAAAAAACCGCCCAAAGCCTGGGCGTGGCGGTCGAGGCCGTCCGCTCCGAATTCCGCCGCACCCGGCCCGGCGCGCCTCGCGCCGCCGCGATCCCCTCCGAGGCCCCCGCCCCGCCCCCAGTTCCCCCCATCCCGCCTCCCTCCTCCCACGAAGCCTGGCTTCTGCGTCTGGTGCTCCAACACGACGACCTCGTCCCCTGGACCGCGGCCCACCTCGACCCCGCTTGGATCCTCCACCCGACGGTCCGCCAGATCCTCCACGACCGCCTCGAGGCCTACCACACTGACTCCTGGCGGGGCATCGCCGCCCTGCTCTCGCGCCTCGACGACGATACCGTCCGAAACCTGGTTACGGGCGCGCTGGCTGATCGTCGCCCCTTGCCGAACCCGGCGGAGGTGCTCATGGGGACCCAGCGGGCCGACGGAAGCGTCCAGAAAAAGGGTCTCCTCCATCATCTGCGCGATCAGCACCTCGACCGGCAGATCGCCGCCCTGGGCCGCCGCGTGGCCGACCCGGCTCTCCCCGAGGACGAGCGCTCGATCCTGGCCCTCCAACAGGTCACCCTCCTCAAGGCCAAGCAACGCCCGCTCGATCCCCGCTCCGAGGACTCGGGCGAGTAGCCCCCAAACCCACGGCGGGAAGGGAATTGCTTCCGCGTGCTGCGTTGCGTGCGAACGTGGAGTTGCTTCCGCGTTGACGCTCGTCTCCCTTCCCACCACTCTCCCCCCTGACCGGTCCTGCGAGACCCCTCGGTGGATTGGTCCCGATGTAACTGACTGACCTCGTGCCTCCCTATGAACCTTGACACCCTCTACTCCGAACTCACGCTCAAGACCGGCGCCAAACTCGCCCTCGTCGTCCTCGATGGCCTGGGCGACTTGGCCACCCGAACTCAGGGCGAAGTCACCCCGCTCGAAGCCGCCCGCACTCCTAACCTCGACGCCCTCGTCGCCGCAGGATGCGCCCAGGGCCGCATGATCCCCGTCGCCCCCGGCATTACGCCGGGCAGCGGCCCCGGCCACCTCGCCCTCTTCGGCTACGACCCCCTCGAATTCCAGGTCGGCCGCGGCGTCATCGAAGCCCTCGGCCTCGGCGTCGAACTCCAGGCCGGCGACGTCTGCGCGCGGGCCAACTTCGCCACCCTCGATCCCCAAGGCATCGTCACCGACCGCCGCGCCGGGCGCATCCCCACCGAGACCTGCGAGAAACTCTGCGCCAAGCTGTCCGCCAAAGTCAAAGCCCTCGGAGACACCAAGGTCATCATCCAGCCCGGCAAGGAACATCGCTTCGTCGTCGTCTTCCGCGGGGCCGGCCTCGAGGGCCCCCTCACCGATGCCGACCCCAACCGCGAAGGTTACCCCATCCCTGACGTCGAACCCCGCGACCCCAAGAGCGCCAAACAGAAGAAGATGGCCAAACTGATCAAGGACTTCTACAAGGCGGCCCTCCCCGTCCTCGCCAAGGAGAAGCCCGCCAACGGGTTCCTCATGCGCGGCATCGCCCACCAGCCCGAGATCCCCCGCTTCGAGGACCGTTACCTCCTCAAACCCGCCTGCCTCGCCGTCTACCCCATGTACAAAGGCCTCGCCCAACTCGTCGGCATGACCAAAATCGAAGGGCCCACCTCCATCCGCGAGCAGTTCGAACGCTACACCGCCGAATACGACAACTTCGACTTCTTCTTCATCCACTACAAATACACCGACAAGGCCGGCGAAGACGGCAACTTCGAAGCCAAGAAACATTACATCGAGGAATTCGACGCCGCCCTCCCCGTCCTCCTGGCCAAGCAGCCCGACGTCCTTGCCATCACCGGCGACCACTCCACCCCCTGCGCCCTCAAAGGCCACTCCTGGCACCCCCAACCCGTCCTCCTCCACTCCGCCTTCAGCGGGTCCGACAAACTCGAACGCTTCACCGAAACCGGCGCCAACCTCGGCTCCCTCGGCGTCTTCGAGGCCAAATTCCTCCTCCGCCTCATGCAGGCCAATGCCCGCATGTTCGACAAGTTCGGCGCCTGACCCGTGAAAGCGGTCATCCTCGCCGCGGGCAAGGGCACCCGCATGAAAGACCTTACCCAGGAGCTGCCCAAGCCCATGCTCCCGTTCCAGGGCAAACCCATCCTGGAGCATATCCTCGATGGCCTCCGCTCCTGCGCGCTCCAGGACGTCTTCATCGTCACCGGCTGGCGGGCGGAGGCCATCGAATCCCACTTCGGCGACGGCTCCCGCTGGGGCCTGCGCATCCACTACGGGCGCCAGGTCATCCAGGACGGCACCGGCAAGGCCCCCGAACTCGCCCGTTCCTTCGTCGGCCCCTCCCCCTTCCTCCTCACCTATGGTGACATCCTCGTCCGCCCCGACACCTACCGCCGCATGCTCGACCGCTTCCAGGCCGGGGACTTTGCCGGCCTCCTGACCGTCACCCAGGGCCAGGACGTCAGCCACGGCGCCATCAACCTCTTCGACCAGGACTTCTGCCTGCGGCGCCTGATCGAAAAACCCTCCCCGGAACAGTTGGCGGAGTTGCGCCGCGAAGGGGCCCTGCGCCCGGGCGACCCCATCTGGTACAACGCCGGCATCTACGTCTTCCATCCCCAGGTCTTCGAATTCACCGCCCGGCTCCAAAAATCCCCGCGCGGCGAATTCGAACTCACCGACGCCATCATCGCCATGATCCACGCCGGCCACCGCATCGCCGGTCTCCAGATCGAAGGCCGCTGGGTCGATGTCCGCGACCCCGCCATCCTCGCCCGCCTCGAAGCCGGAGAACTCTAGCGAGGCGCGCCTCAGACCAGGAACCCATGCCCCTGCGCGTATCTCCGTCCCCTGTTTGACCCCAGCTCCCGCGCCTCGCTCTGTAGAATCCTTGCCGGCAGGAGGGACGGGACGAGAACTTGACTTGATTTGATCAAGTTCTGGGCGGCAAGGATTCTAGCCTGCTCCGTGGCGGCAAGGGCAGCGCGTGGGAGGGCGGCATGCGCGAACCCGGCATCGCCTGGTGGCCCGGGCGCCTCCCCGCCGGGAATTGGAACGGATCTATGCCAAAATCGAGTCCATTCCGGGCCTGCGTCCGCATCGGTTCATCCTCCCCAATTACCCTTCCTACGACGACATGTACGAGCCACCCCGAGGGGCTTCGAGGTCCCACGACCGAGTCACGCGCCGCCACCGCCCCCCCCGCACGACGACGTCTGGCTCGGGCTCGAGAAGGCCAACCTTGCGCCTCCTGAGCGGGACCGGCAGGCGGCCCAGCAAGCGGCCGCGGACCAACTGTGTCTCGACACGGCGGAGAAGCTCTCGCAGGGGTTGGCGCGGGTGCTGGACACTTACGCCCAAACGGCGTTGCCGCTGACATGGGGCTGAGATAGGCTGGGATCATGTCGGTGCCGACTACCATGGATGTGCACGTTCCGGCGGCGATCACACGTGGTCTGCTCTTGCGCGGGGTGGATGTTGGGACAGCCCAGCTCGATGGCCGGACGCAGCTCGCCGACCCGGTTCTCTTGGATCGCGCCACCGCATTGGGCCGCGTGCAGTCCAGCCAGGACGATGATCTGCTTGCCGAGGCAAGCGCGCGTCAGCGGAGGGGACTCCCGTTCGGTGGGGTGGTTTACGCCCATCCACGGGGTCTCACCATCGGCCGAGCGATTCATGATCTGGAAATCCTGGCCACGGTCGGAGGACCCGTCGCCCTTTCGGCCCGATGAACCGGTTCGCGCTGGTCGCCTGTTTTTGGCTCGGGACTTCGATGGGCGGGGATGGGAAGGCCGGAGCCGAGCCCGGGCCTGCGGAGCCAAGGCAGGAAGCAAGGCAGTGGAAGTCCGAGCAAGGGTTGCCGAGCAACGCCGTGGAGACCCTGCTCCAAAGCCGCGACGGCTGGCTGTGGGTGGGAACGCGGCAAGGGCTCGCCCGCTTCGATGGGGTTACGTTCACTCGTTACAGCGCTTCCGAACGAGGGTTCACGGACGACGCCGTGATCGCGCTGGGCGAGGACGAAGGGGGCCAGGTGTGGGCGGGGACGAAGCAGGGACTTTTTGGTCTCCAGCCCGGCGGCTTCAGGCGGCCTCCGGAACTGGAGGCACTTCCGGCGCAGTCCGTGCGCAGACTGGTGGCCGCCTCGTCGGGCGGGTTGTGGGTGGTCACCACCCGGGCCGTGAGTCGGCTGCGGTGGGGCCGCTGGACACATCTGGAGTTTGGGCCGGAGGAGGGTCGGGGCTGGAAGGGCGGCGAGCCACCCCAGCTATTCGACTTGGGTGAAGACCGGTCGGGCACGATCTGGGTGGCGAGCGATGCCGGCCTCTACAGCCGGGATGCGGCGGGAACAGGCTGGGTTCGGCATTGGCACAGACCGCCCCCCAAGGAGGGGGAGATAGGGCAGGATCACATTGTGCGGGCGGTGCGGGTGGCGAAGGGCGGTGTTGTCTGGTTTGCGACTGACCGGCTCCTGGGCCGGCGTGGGCCGGATGGAACGGTGGAGGAGTTTGCCATTCCGGCCAGTGCGGGGGACGAGCGGGTTCGGCGGGTGGTGGAGGTGGATGGGGTGATCGAGTTGGTGGCCGGTGGCCGGCTCTATCGCATGGACGGGCGGGCCGTGGTGCCGTCGTTGAGCTGGCCGGGGGAAGAAGAAGCCTTCGTGACCGACACTCTGGTGATGGCGGATGGATCGCGGTGGCTGGCCACCCGCTATGGGGGCGTGGCTCAGTTGAGCAGGCCTCGCGTGGCTGTGTTCACCACCCGCGATGGACTTCCCCACAACAACGTGTTCTCGGTGTGCGCGGCGAGGGAGGGTGGGGTGTGGGTGGCGACCGGCGGGGGGGTAGCGCACGGTCGGCCGGGGCGGTTTGAAGTGGTTTCGGTTCCGGGAGCCGGGGTGCGCCAGCCTTGGCACGCGGTGTTGGAGGATCGGGAAGGCGATCTCTGGCTGGCGGCCAACCCGATGGGGGTCTCCTGGCTGACTCATCCGACGAACAATCCGACCGCAGAGGCTCCATCCGGAGCGCGTTTCGTTCCCGGGTTCATTGAACATGATCTGGAGGACCGGGCTTCCTTTCCGGTTCGAGCCGCCCGGGTTCGGGTCATGGCGGAGGATGCCCAGGGCCGGGTGTGGCTGGGGCAGGCGCCGGGTTTGTTCATGGCTTTGCCCGGGGAACAGTGGGTTCATTTTGAGCGGGGGCATCGGCTCGCGGGCCAGACGGTGAGGAGCCGCCGGCCGTTCCGCTGGTATGCGGGCGACGAGAGCCAGTGCGAGACAGATTGGGGGTTCTTCCGCCGCAACGGCGAGTGGATTCCCCGGCTTCATGCCCGATGGTGGCCTGGGCCCGCGGCGGCCGGGCCCGCCGCAGTTCCTCCCGTCGAGGAACATCCCCTCTTTCCCTGGGCTTTCGCCGACGCGAACCGCCCCATCCGGTCCATGCTCGTGGATCGGCGCCAGCGGCTCTGGTTGGGAACGCTGGACGGGCTGATTTGCGTGGATGGGGGCGCGGTGCGGCGATGGACGGTGCGGGAAGGGCTGGCCGGGGACGAGGTGGAATCGCTGCACGAAAGTCGAGACGGTGCGATCTGGGCGGGGACGCGGAGCGGCTTGTGTCGCTGGAATGGGCGGTCCTGGACGATCTTGGGGGCGGCCTGTGGCCTGGAAGAGACGATGTTTTACCAGATCATGGAAGATGGTCACGGGGCGCTTTGGTTTGGTGGACAACAGGGCATCACGCGGGTCGCCCGCGCCGAACTTGAGGCCGTGGCGGCCGGCCAGGCCAGGCGGGTGACCGCGCTTCGCTTGGGGGAGGCGGACGGGATGCTCAATGGTGAGACGATGGGCGGATCGCATCCCTCGGCGGCGCGGACCGCCGACGGCCGGCTTTGGTTTGCCACGGGCCAAGGTTTGGCCATGGTGGATCCGGCCGTGGTGCACACCCCTCGGCCTGGGCCGCCGGTGTTCCTGGAGCGCCTGGCCACGGGCGACCGGGTGCTGGACCTCTGGCCGTCGGCCGAGTGGATGCGGCCCGGGCGGCCGCTGGTGCTTCGGCCTGGGAGCGGCCGGCGGCTGGAACTTCATTACACTGCGCTGCATTATGCTGCTCCGGATCGGCTGCGTTTCGAGTACGCGCTGTCGGGGCACGACGACCACGCGGTGTCCGTTGGGACTCGTCGGGCAGCGTTTTTCACCAACCTCCGTCCGGGCGATTATCGATTCCGCGTCCGGGCAGCCAATCCGGATGGGCAGTGGAGTCCCCAATGGGCCGAGCTCGGGTTCCGCATACAACCCTACCTGCACGAGACCTGGTGGGTGCGGACCCTGGTGCTGGCCGGCCTGGTCGCCGGGGTCATCCTCCTGGTGCGCTGGCGTTCGCGCGAACTCCGGCGCTTCGCGGTGATCGAGCGGGAGAATCGCTTGCGCGAGGAGCGGGAACGGTTGGCGCGCGACTTGCACGACGACGTTGCGGCCAACCTCACGCTCATCACCATGCTTGCCCCGGAGGGATCATCGGGGGAAGGATCCAAGCCGCCGGGCGGGGAGTTGAGCCGGGCGACCGCCTTGGCCGACGCGGCCCTGGACAATCTGGGGGAACTGGTTTGGGCGACGAATCCCCGGTTCGACACGCTCGACAACCTGGCGGCCTACCTCCGTGAGCTTGTGCATCGACTCTTGGCCAAGACCAGGCTGCAACCCGTCATCCTGTTCCCAGCGGCGATTCCTCCCCTGCCCGTCAGCGGGGAAATCCGTCGTCACAGCGTGCTCATCGTGAAGGAGGCCCTCCACAACATCCTCAAACACGGGCAAGCACGCGAAGTCCGGGTGGAGATTCGCCTGCCCGACCTTGCGGAGAGCCGGACGATGGTGATAGTGGTTGCGGACGACGGGGTCGGAGGCGCGAGCGAAAGCCCGGGTGGAGCGGGTTCCATCGGATCCCGTGGCAACGGACTCATGAACATGCGACACCGGGCGGCCCAGATGGGCGGCACCCTGACGGTGGAGTCGCCGCCCGGGGTGGGCACTCGGGTGACCCTGGTATTGCCGTTGCGCGAACCGTCATGGCCGGAATCCTCCGCTTGAACCCGTCCCCTATTGATGAGTGCGTAAGCAGGCAGACACGGGATGGCTCCCCTCTGTCACCCCGGACTTGCCGGCGGGGACGGTACCGGTTGAATCGGGGTGCCGCTCGCCGAAGCCGGGTCCGTGGCCGGGAGCCGGTCGGCGCTTAGCGTGTGCCAATCATATGACCGCAAACCAGAATGACACCTCGAGGGGCATTCGGGTCGCTTTGGTGGAGGATCAAGCGGATCAGGCGGCGGCGTTGTTGGAGGTGCTGAGAGCCGCTCCCGGTCTGGTGGTGGTGGGACACTGCCTGGAAGCGGATCAGGCCATCGCCGACTTGCCCGGCCAGCGTCCGGATGTGGTGTTGGTGGACATTGGGTTGCCCGGACGGACAGGCATTGAGTTGGTGGCGATCCTTCGGGAGCAACTGCCGCAAGCCAAATTCCTGATTCTCACGGTGATCGATCGCGCGGAGGAGGTTTTTGCCGCCTTGGCCGCCGGTGCCAGCGGCTATCTGCTGAAGAAGAACGCGCGGGAGAGGTTGGGGCGGGCGGTGCAGGAGGTGCATGAGGGCGAGATGCCCTTGAGCGTCCCGGTGGCGCGACTGGTGTTGGCCCATTTCCAGGAAAGGCCGGTCACGCCTCCGCCCAGTTCCCTCACCCACCGCGAGCGCGAGGTGCTCGACGCCCTCGCGCAAGGTCTGACTTACAAGGAAACCGGCGAGAAGCTTGGCATTGCCCTCGGCACCGTGCAGACCCATGTCGAACGCATCTACGAGAAGCTGCACGTCCGCACCCGCTTGGAGGCCCTTCGCAAGACCGGCCGCGCTTGAACCGGCGCTTCACCCAGGTGCCGGCTCCTCTCACCATCCCCCGTTGCCTCCCGCCCACCGCGAGGGCTGATCCGACGCCGCACGCTGCGGACCCGGAGGCAGGGCGCTCCTCCGATGATCAACCGACTGCCGCAGGCTGTCCGTCCGTGGTATAGGAGCGGGAACTCGATGAATTTCCCAGCACTGGCTCGACGGACAACGTCCGGTCGGCCGAGGGCTCGTTGCGGCCTCCTCCTCCTGTTCCAGTTCGTTGCGGTGGGCGTCCGTCTGGCGCACGCGGCCGATCCCTGGAGCCTGACGGGGGAGGACATCCACGCCCAGGCCGATCTGGCTGGCTCAACTCACTATGATGCCGGTGCGCGCCGGTCTCAGGGAGGCACCTACACCTTGGCCGGCGCCGGCGCGGATATCTGGGGCACAGCCGACAGCTTCCATTTCGCATCCCGCCCCGTGGAAGGACTGGACGTCCTTTCGGCCCTCGTGCTGCCCGGGGCTTTGGCGGGGGGCGACGATCCCTGGGCCAAGGCGGGAATCATGGTCCGTCAGAGCTCCGCGCCCGGATCGCCCTTCATCATGATGGCGGTCTCGCGTCGGAACGGCCTCTCGCTGCAATGGCGGGAGGGGGATGGCATCGGGGCGGAATGGCTGGGCGAGGCCGAACCGACGGAAGCCGCCACGGTGTTGCCGGTCTGGCTCCGTTTGCGACGGGAGGGGTCCGAATGGCATGGGGAATATTCCTACGATGGCGTGGTCTGGACGCAGCAGGCCGGAGCCTCCCGGAGCGTGTCATTCCAGGGTTCCTTCCAAGCCGGACTTTGCGTGACCAGCCACCAGCCGGGCACGCTGACTCGCTGCGCGTTCACCGACCTCCGCTTCGACCAGGTCCGCCGCTGGCCAGGCACGACGGCCGTGGCCGGCCCGAACGCATCTGCGCGCGAAGGAGAGCGGGTCACCCTCGACGGTTCGGCTTCCTTTAGCGCCGGTCCCCAAACGCTCTTCCGGTGGACCCAGCTCAGCGGCTCGCCCGTGACGCTGGCGGATGCCCAGTCGCCGCTCGCCCGCTTTGACGCTCCGTCGCTGGGCGCGCTCACGGAGACGCTGCGCTTTGCGCTCCGGGTGGATGACGGTTTGGGCCTGGCGGACAGTGTCCATTCGAACGAGGTAACCGTCGTGGTCGCCAACCGCGATGCGCCCATGTTGCGCTCGCTGCCCCCGGGACCGGTCCGGACGCTGCTCCACCTCGGGCAGGACCCGGGGGATCGTCTGGAGGAACTCGTGCTGGAGCGCGACTACCTGGCGGAATTTGGCGGGGAAGCCTCCCTGCGCCCCAGGCCCGGCCAAGGGTGCGATTTCAGCGGCAGCGCCTTTCGGACCACGCGCACGCGGCTGGTCTGGACGCCCCAGGTGGAAGGCGCAGGCTTGTTTGCGGGGGAACCCGCCTGGGACCGCTTCGTCGGCTACTGGCACCTCTACCTCGTGTCGCCGGAGGTCCGGACGGTGCACCTGAGCCTGCGCCACGACGATGGGCTGCGCGTTTGGCAGGACGGTGCGCTCATCTATGACCAGCCTTCCTGGGACGGCCAACGGGAGCGGGTGCAGGTGGTGACGCTGGCGGCGGGGGCGAACGCGTTTCTGTTCAAGCTGGCTGAGGGGGACGGGGGGAATCACTTGGCCTGGCGCATAACCGATTTGGAGGGTCGCGCGTTCGATGACCTGCAATACGCCCTCGAACCGCCGCCCACGCTGCCCGCTCTCCAGGTCGCCCGCGTGCTGCCCCCGGTCTACCGGCCGAACCAGGCCGTTCCGGTTGCCCTGCTCCTCAAGCATCGGCCCGGGGCGGTCGGAGAGAGTGCTGTCGTGCGCGAGGTTGTGCCGGCCGGATTTAGCGTCGAGGAGGCGGGCGGGGCGACCTTGGAGGGCGGGGCGTTGCATTGGAATTTGGGGGCGGACGCGTGGCAGGGTCAGGTCCTCCGTTATGTTTTGCGCGCAGGCGCCGCGGACTTGGGCCCGGTCGCCGTGCAAGGTCGGTTCGATGCGGGGGGGGTGTCCGGACCGGTGACTGGCGACGCCGTGGTGCGGGCGGTGCCGGCCGCCCCGACCCGGGTTACGCTCGATCTGCTGCTGCAGGCGCACGTGGCTTGGGAAGGCGGGGAGGACGAATCGGAGGGCGCGTTCGTGCTCCAGCGTCGCGCCGGGGGCGGGCCCTGGGAGGAGATGGGGCGGACGACGGCCGCGGCTTGGGTCGACCGCACCACGGCCGCGGGAGTCGACTACCAGTATCGGGTGGCCCGGTTGACCTCGGACGGCGTGGCAAGCGAATGGTCAGCCCCGAGCGAGGTGCGGCGCCACCGGATGGTGATCCGGCAGGCGGAGGACTTCAATTTCGGCGGCGGGCAGTTCCCGGGATACCGCCGTTGCCCTTCCGCGGCGGAGGCGCCTGCTCCGGCCGCGGTGGGCTTGGAGTATGATTATTTTTACGAAGTGGGTCCCTGGTGGTTGACGGGCCAACTTCATTATCGCCCGCACGACAGCATCGCCATTGTCGATGATGATCCCTCGGCGGGCGAGCAATGGGTGATTGGCTGGACGAGCGCGGGCGACTGGTGGCGCTACACGTTCGACGTGCCCTCGGCGGGTTGGGTGAAGCTGGTGTTGCGGGCGGCCACGCCCGCCGCGGGGACCATCCGCTTCTACTGGGATGAAGAGCCGGCCGGCCGGGTGCTGTGTCAATCGGGGGCGTGGAACGACTACCAGGAATTTGCGGTGCCGGAGGTGTTTTGGAGCGAGGCCGGGCTCCACACGCTGCGGCTGGTCCAAGAGACGGGCGGCGTGAATTTGGATTTGGTGGGCGTGGGCTTTGGCTGGGAGCCCCCGACGCGCCGAGTGCTCCTGCAGGAGGATTTTGAATCGTATGGGAGCACGGCTGATTTTCGCGGGGGAGGGGAGTGGCGGGTGGTCCAGGCGGCGGGGGCTCATGGGGGCGAGTGGGCGTTGGGCGATAGGAGCCAGGAGACGGCGCCCTTCACCTTGCCCGGCATGCAGGGGCGGTTCGCCCTGGCCGACGCGGCGATGGATCGCGACGCCCAGATCGACACCAGCCTGATTTCGCCGGCGATCGACGGCCGAGGGTTGCGCCGGCTCCGGCTGGAATTCAGCCACGAGGTGGCCCTGAATGCCGCGAGTGCGACTGCGCAGCACTTCGACCTCGACCTGGACACCTACGATGAGGCCGCGGGGGCCTGGCGGGAGGATTGGCTGAACCTCTTTCATCGGGAGCGGGGCGATGCGGGGGTGGGGGGAACCGAGAGCATCGCGCTGCCGGGACGGGCCGCGACCGAGCGCTTTCGGCTGCGCTGGCGCTTTCACCGGGCCGCCTGGGATTTCTGGTGGGCGCTGGACAACATAGCGATCAGTGGGGAAGCCGACGCGCCGCTGGCGGCGCCGGTGCTGCAGGGGGTTGCCTTGGCCGCGGGCGCCGCCACCGCGGCGGAGCCGACGGTGACCCTCGGGATCACGGCCTCGGGCCATCCGGAGGCCTACCAGGCCAGCGAGTCGCCGGACTTTGCGGGAGCGACCTGGCAGACGCTGACCTCGCGGCCGGTCTTTCGATTCGGCGGGGCGCCTGGGATGAGGCGGGTCTACGTGCGGGTGAGGAATGCGGCCGGCGTTTCGGGCATCCTGGATGACACCCTCGAGTGGGCGCCGCCCCGGAGCGAGCTGCAGGCCCGGCGGTCGTTTGCCTGGCCCTTTGCGTCCACGCCGGGCACGTTGGAGGTGACGCTGGAGGTGACTGAGGAGCAGGCGGCCTCGGTCACGGGATTGGAGATTCGCGAATCGCCTCCGCCGGGGTGGACGTTTCACTCGCTGGTGAGCGGTCCGCCGCCGGTGCTGCCGCCGTTTGCGGGGGAAGCCGGCCCCTTGCGATTTCGCTGGCCGGTGGCGCCGGCTTTCCCATTCAGCTTGGTTTACCGGCTGCAGGCGGTCGACGAGCAGGCCTGGCCGCGGCGATTTGTCGGCACGTTGGCCGCCCGGGTGGACGGGGGGGAGGTGCAGCGCACGGTGGGGGGCGTGGATGCCTTGGCCGAGGTGCGGCCGCTGAGCACGACCTTTCACCGGGCGCTTTGGGGAGCGACGGTGGTATCGACGCAGAACTGGGATTGGATCGCGCGGGCCGGGTTCACCCTCGGCCATACCTATGGTTCGTCGCCTCAAGGGGTGCGGCAGAACCTCGATCTGGCCCAGGCCCGCGGCCTGCGGGTGGCGCCTGGGCATCTGGTCAGCCAGCCCGCGCCCTGGATGACGCTGCGGCTGGACGCCGGGGCTCCGGGCGCGCCGTCTTTCCTGCGGGTGGACAGCATCCATTATTTCCGGTCGGAGCATCCCTCGCTGCTCTTGCGCGGGCCGCCGGGCCACCCCTTGGAGTACCTGGAGCTCAATCTGCTCGAACCGGACGTCGACACCGTGGGCGAGCTGGTCGCGCACCTGAACACACTGGGACACGGTTTCGCGGCGGAGGTGGTTGCGGGGAAGGAGAATCAGCGCTCGGACTTCCTGGCTACCTGGCCTTACGGCGACCTTGCGGGCGGGCCCATCACGCTGCTGGGCAGCGAATGGGATCCCGTCTTCTATGAGCACTACGTTCGCCAGGTGCGGGATCATCCGGCCCTTTACGGGTTCCTTCCCTTCGACGACACGGACTTGATCCATATCTCGCCGAGCTTCCAGCGACACGTCCGGGCGCGCTTGCGTGAATGGGCGCCGGAGGCGCGGGCCCTGGTGCTCTGGACCGGCGGGATGCCCGGCCAGTTTGGCACGGATCACAAGGTGGCGGTGGACGCGTTCGACGGCGTAGTGCACTACCACTACCCGGTAAACTGGGAAGGCGACGTCAATTGGCTGACCCACCAACTCCGCGAGTGGAACAGTCTCTGGCCGCGGCTTTCCGGCCGAGAATGGCTCATGCTCGGCTCGGGCTTCGGCAACGATGGACCCGGGTTTCCCGTCCCGCCACGCTCCGGAGTGGAACAGCAATGGCGCGCCGTGCGGCAGAGCGAGGCCCCCGTCACCGGGTTCGGTTACTTCACCTGGGATGGGTGGGATCACGACGTCAGTTCGGAGCGGCATTTGCAGCAGGAAATGGCGGCGCTGCACGCCGGACTGGCCGCGGGGCACCTGGACCTGCGGTTGGAGCAGGATCGGGCGCGGTTCGATGCGGATGCGGGCACGGCGCAGTTCCAGGCCCGCCTTCGGGGTGGCCAGCCGCCTTACCTCTTGCAGTGGGAGTTTGGCGACGGGACGGTCGCCTGGGGGCCGCAGCCAGCGCACACCTTCGTGCGGCCGGGTCACTACACGGTCAAACTCACCGCGCTGGACGGCTCAGGCCTGGTGGCGACCCAGGAATCGGACGTGCATGTGCTGGGCGCGCCGGTGCCCGTGGTGACGGAGGATTTCAACGAGGGCGAGGCGCCGTCCTTCACCCGCGCGAGCGGCCTTTGGACCGTCGACGGGGGACGCCTGGCCCAGGCGGATGGCGAGGCCACGGCCGCGCGCATCTTCGTGGCCAGCGGGGCGAGCGCGGCTTACACGGTGCGCGCGCAGGTGACGTTCCAGAGTCGGCGCGCCGGCTGGCAGCGCATGATCTGGTCGGGGGCCGGGGAGAGTTCCGATTTGGCAGTTGAATGGGAGACGCCCGAACCGTTAGGCGAGTGGGCCACCAGCACCCTGCGCTTGCTGACCGAGGAGGGCACGTGGCGTGCCTATTGGCCCACCCGGCGGCATCAGGCTTACGCCGTGGACATCGACGTGCGGCCGGGACGCATCCTGGTCACGATCGATGGAGTGACCTTGCTGCAGGGCACCACCTCGACGGCGGCGGATGGCACGGTCGGCTTGGCCACCCGCGGGACGGGCTGGGTCTTCGACGACTTCCAAGTGACTCGCGGATCATCCCTGGTCGCCCGGCCGACGGCGTCGCCGCTGCCGGTGGCGGGAGCGCCCTTCCCGGTGGAATTCCGAAGCCGGTCCAGCGCGGACGGCGGAGGCGTCACCTCTTCCTGGGATTTCGGAGACGGCCAGACCTCCACGGAACGGGATCCTGTCCACGCCTACGCCGAACGCGGGGCCTATCGGGTCGCCCACATCCTCTCGGCTCCAGGCGAGGCCCCGCAGACGAACACGCTGATCGTGCTGGCGGGCGCGCGGACATTCCATCGCGAGGCGGAAGATTACGATTGGAGCGATGGGCCGGCTCCGGGGTTCCCGACCGAGGCTGCGGACGGCGTCCATTATGGAGCCGGGAAGGATGGCCGGCCGGGAGTCGATTTCCACATGGCAGGCCGTGGCCACGGGGATTTTCCCGAGTATCGGGATCGGGGGGAGATTTCGCTCGGGCGCGGCCCTGCCGGCGAAGGGGTTTTGGGTTACATCGCGCCCGGCGATTGGTGGCACTACACGTTCGAGCTGCCGGCCAGCGGCGTGGGTCAACTGCGCGCGCGGGTGGGTTCCTGGGAGCCCGCCTGGGTTCAACTGTTCTGGAATGGCGCTTCCATCGGCCGGGTGGCCGTGACCGGCACGGGATTCGGGGACCTCCGCCTGGCCGTCAGCGCACCCTTCCGCGTGCCGGCTGGCCGCGGCACCTTGCGCGTCCAGGCCGAGAACTCCCTTAACTTCGATCGGTTCGCATTGGACTTCGTCGCCGCGCCCGACCTCAACGGCGATGGGGTGCCGGACGTGCTGGAGTGGGGGCCCGACTTGGATGGGGATGGGGTTCCTGACGTCCTGGATCCGGACGACGACAATGATGGATTCACGGACGCCGACGAGCTCGGCGGGGGTCAGAGCGATCCTCGCGACGCCACCTCGGTCCCGATCGACCACGATGGGGACAGGCTTTCCGACCTGCATGATGCGGACGACGACAACGACGGGTTGCCGGACGAGACGGAGCGCGCGTTGGGAACGAATCCGCTGCGGGCGGATTCCGATGGGGACAGCGTGCCGGACCGCCTGGAAGTCGGGGCGGATCTGGCCCAACCGCGGGACGCGGACGGGGACGGGGTGATCGACGCATGGGAATCGGACAGCGACGGCGACGGGCTGGCGGACGACTACGAGCGGAGGGCGGGCTCGGATCCGGCATTCGCGGACAGCGATGGCGATGGCATTGCGGACGGGGACGAGCTGGGAGGCGATCCGGACCGCCCGTTGGACTCGGATGGCGATGGGGTGCCGGACGTGATCGACTCCCGCTGGGACAACTTCGTGGTGCGCCTGGTCGCGGCCGAGACCCGGGGCAACCCGCGGGCGGTGACCGTGACGTTCACGGTGCCTGTGGCTTCGAGCACCGCGACCAATCCGGCCCATTACACCATCGATCATGGCGTGGTGGTGGAGCGAGTGAGTCAGATCGAAGCGGCCAAGGTGCGTCTGCACACCACCGAGATCGAGGAGGGGCGCGTCTACCTGTTGCGCGTGCGCGGGGTGACCGACCGTTCGGCCCGGCCGAACCTGATCGAGCCGGGGTTGTCGATGCGGGTGTTGCAGACGCAAGGGGTTATCGCCTTTCGGGAGTTCCTGGATCTCCCGGGCCGCCTGCTTGCGGATCTCACCAACCATGGGCGGTTTCCGGACGCACCCGACGGGGCGGGTTGGCTCACGACGCCGGAGGTGGGGGACCGGCGCATGGATCATGGCGTGCAGTGGGAGGGTTTTGTGACCGCGCCGGTGACGGGCGAGTATGTGTTTTACCTGAACTCGCAAGCGCAAGGGGCGCTCTTCCTGAGCCCGGACGATCAGCGGGACCATCGCCGGATCATCGCCTTCGAACCGATGGGAATGTGGCCGCGGGCCTGGGTCGAGACCTCCAACCGTCCCGGCCAGGAGAATCGCTCCGCGCCCATCCTCCTCGAGGCGGGCCGCAAGTATGCCTTCGAAGCGCTGATGAAAGCCGAGCGTTGGGGGGACAACCTGGCCTTCACCTGGCGCGCGCCGGGGGATCCGGAGTTGTTCAATGGGGCGCCGCCCTTGCCCGCGGTCTACCTCTCCTCCACGCTGCCCTCGGTGCCGGCGGTCATCACGCAACAGCCCAGATCGCTCCGCGCCCGCGAACTGGACACCGTCACCCTCTCGATTGCGCTGTCCGGCACCCCGCCGTTCGATTACCAGTGGTTCCGCAACGGAGAGGAAATCCTCGGGGCATCGGCGCCGACGCTGACGCTGCCCCGCGTGCTCGCGACCGACAGCGGGGCGGCTTTTCACGTGCAGGCGGGCAACGGCTTGAACAGCTTGCGGAGCGCGGACGCGGTGCTCACGGTCGAACCGGATCGCACGCCGCCCTTCCTGGAGTGGGCGGAAGGCGATGCCCGCTTCGATCGGGTGTGGTTGCGGTTCTCCGAGGGGCTGAACCCGGCGGAGGCCGAGAACGCCGCGCTTTACCGGGTCGACGGCGGGTTGAGCATCCTGCACGCGAGTTGGTTGGCCGAGGAAAGGACCGTGGTGTTGCGGACCACGCCGCAGACCTCAGGCCGCCGCTACACGGTGACGTTGCCGGCCCTGCGCGACGGGGCGGCCACTCCCAATGTTCTCCCGGACGGCACCCCGGCTTCGTTCACCGCCTTCGTCCCGGTTCGCGGGGGCCTGCGGCTGGAGCGATTCCGCGGCTTGCCCGGTTGGTCGTTGTTCGACCTGACCAACCACGTGCGGTTCCCCGCGGACTTCGACCAGGCCGGTTTCGTGGCTGCGGCCGAGGCGCCCGCCAACGTGGGGGACTGGTATGGCCTGCGCCTCTGGGGTTATCTCGTCCCGCCGGTGGACGGCGATTACACCTTCTACGTGGCCGGCTCGGATCATTGTGTGGTCCTGTTGAGCCCCGGTGAATCTCCCCAGAACCGGGTTCCGGTGGCCTGGGATCAGGATTGGCAGCCGGCCCGTTCGTGGGTCGGCCTGGAGGGGCGAAATCCGGACGCGCCGGAGAATCGCTCCCCCTCCATGCCCCTGCGGGCGGGCCAGCGTTACTACCTGGAGATTCTCTTCAAGGAAGGCGACGGCCAGGATTACGTGGGCCTAAACTGGCGCCCGCCGGGCGCGCCGGAACCGGTCGATGGCGAACGGCCGATCCCCGGGGCTTACTTCATGACCTTCGCCAACCCCGATGGGCCGGCGCCGCCATGGGTGCGCGAACCGTCCGACGCCCAAGTCGCCGTCGGTCAAAAGGTGCAACTGTCGGCCCTCGTCGATGGCCACGCGCCGATCGTGGCCTACCAGTGGCAGCGGAACGGCGTCGACATCCCCGGGGCCATCCTTCCGGACTACCTGACCCCCCCGCTGGACCTGGAGCAAAACGGCAGCGTCTATCGATGTCAAATCACCACCGCCGGAGGCTCTGCTTACAGCCGGGAGGCCCGGGTGACGGTGACGATCCCCCAGGCCACCCTGCCGCCGGGCTTCGCGCGCGTCGAATGGCCCTCGGCCGCAGGAACGGAGGCGGTCGTCATCCCGCGCCGGGACTGCCTGCCCGTCGGGGTGGGACGGACATTGTATCTGGCAACCGATGGCGACGACGCGGGGCCGGGTTCTCTGGCGCAACCTTGGCGGACGTTTGCCGCAGCCCTCGAGCGATTGACGCCGGGCGACGTGCTGCAAGTCCGCGGCGGCGACTACGCCGAGGCGGTGGTCATGCGCCGTTCGGGCACCCCCCAGGCGCCTATTGTTATCCAAGCCATGGCGGGAGAACACGCGCGCCTCCGCCCACCGGCCGGTCCGCCGCAGTTCAACTATCTCCTGGCCCTCGACAACGTTCAGCATGTGTGGATCCAGGGATTGGACCTCGACGGAGGGCCCGCCGGCGGCGAACCGGCGGCCAACTTCGGGGGCATCGGACTCTTCGGGTGGAGTGAGCAAGCCGGCATTGGCTGCCGGATCCTGAACAACCTCTGTCGTCGCACCGCCGCCATCGGGATCGCGGACCACAGCGCGCACGGCTGGCGGGATTACCTGGTCGAGGGGAACGTCCTGGTCGACGCCAGTCTGGGTTTCGAGCCGGCCGACCGGGCGCACTCGGCTGGTCTGGTCGTGCGCGGCAACGCCTTCCTCCGCTGTGGGCGCGGCGGCGTCTCTCTGCGCCAACCCCTGGCCGGGGTGCAGTTCTACAACAACGTCGTGGCCGACCATCCAAACATGGGGATGGGGCTCTCCAGCTCGGATTGCCTTCTGGCCCATAATGTCGTGGTGGGCAACACCGGCTATGGGGTGGTGGTTTACGGCAGCGGAAACACCTTCCTCAACAATATCCTGGCCGGCAACGCGCCCGCCCAATTCGCGCTCGTCTCCGTCGCCAACACCGTCGATCATTCGGTAATCGCTCCGGAACATGCCTGGGCCTCGTTGTGGGGAGATTCGCCCGCCGGGCCATTCGTCTCCTACCTCGACCCGCTCTTCGAGAATGCCGCCCAGGCGGACTTCCGCAATCAGGGCGGCAGCCCGGCTCGGGCCTCGGCTGGGCCGCTCGCCCTCCCCGGATCGTTGCCCGCCCCGGATGCCGGACTCTTTCCCGCCACGCTCTACTGGGAACCCGACCTGGAGCCTGTCGCAGACCTCACCGCGGATGAACTCTCCCCCCTGCAGGCCGACATCCGGCTGGCCCGGCCCAACCCGGTCGCTCCCCACGTGCGATTCGCCTTGGTCGAACCTGTGCCCGCCAACGCCCGCATCGATCCCGTCGCCGGCGTGATCTCCTGGACTCCCTCAGAAACCGACGGCCCCGGCTCGCATCGCTTCCATGTGCTTGCGCAAGCGGCCGATTCCCCGCTCCTGACCGCCAATCTCCAGTTCCTAATCCACGTGCGCGAGATCAACCGCGCCCCGGTGCTGACCGCCGTGGCCGATCAGACCCTCGACGAAGGCGTGCCCTTCGCGTTGTCGTTGACGGCCGAGGATCCCGATGAACCGGCCAACGCGCTGAGGTTTGCCTTGGTGGAAGGGCCGGCGGGGTTGACCGTAGGCGAGAACGGGGCCCTGGCCTGGACCCCCAGCGAAGCCCAGGGGCCAGGCTCGTATCCGGTGCGGGTGAACGTCACGGACGACGGCCAGCCGCCGCTGAGCCACACCCACGATTTCGTCCTGAGCGTGCGCGAGATCAACCGCGCCCCGGTGCTGACCGCCGTGGCCGATCAGACCCTCGACGAAG
>CAZVRY010000003.1:70695-85815 GCA_964629545.1 uncultured Verrucomicrobiota bacterium
CGGACGACGGCCAGCCGCCGCTGAGCCACACCCACGATTTCGTCCTGAGCGTGCGGGAGATCAACCGCGCCCCGGTGCTGACCGCCGTGGCCGATCAGACCCTCGACGAAGGCGTGCCCTTCGCGTTGTCGTTGACGGCCGAGGATCCCGATGAACCGGCCAACGCGCTGAGGTTTGCCTTGGTGGAAGGGCCGGCGGGGTTGACCGTAGGCGAGAACGGGGCCCTGGCCTGGACCCCCAGCGAAGCCCAGGGGCCAGGCTCGTATCCGGTGCGGGTGAACGTCACGGACGACGGCCAGCCGCCGCTGAGCCACACCCACGATTTCGTCCTGAGCGTGCGGGAGGTGGTGGTTGCGGGGCCTCGCGTCGAGGCAAGCATTACGGGTCTGATGTTCCGCCTGGAATGGGCCGCGATTCCAGGCCGGCGTTATCAGGTTCAAGTCCTTGACGATTTGGGGGTTGCTCGGTGGTCGGATTTGGGAGCGCCGAGTCAAGCGGCAACACACCGGCTGACGCTGGTGGATCCTCTGCGCGCCGAGGGTGGCCGCTTCTACCGCGTGGTGCTTCTACCCTAACCTGGAGCCTTGGGGTGGGCCTGTTCCGTTACCGGCCAGCAAGACAGGTGAGAATCCCGATGACGCGTTTTGCTTCGAGATAGCCTGTGGCCGCGTCATGAGCCAGCGGGCCGACCCCGCCGAGATCGCATGAGTCGATGCTCACCATCGCCCTTTCGATTCACCACGGAACGGGTTCGGGCGTAATCTCGTCCTCGGCCAGTGCCGGGCCGGGTCCGCGTGGGTGGCCTGAGCGAACCCGGGTAGGCAAGCCTCCAACCGCGATGAAAACCGCACGCACCCAAGGTTCGGCCCGCGTCCGACGAGTCCCGAAGAACCGCGCCCGAGGCGTCGTCGATCCGGTCCCAGCCTCCCTGGAGATCGGCCGCTCATTGGTCGGTGCGGCCACTCGGTGGCGGGTCCTTTCCCCGTCGAGAAACCCCGGCATCCCCAAGAGGCCTTAGATTGAAACCCGTCGCCCTTCGTGTCTTTCTGTGGTTGTTCGCCCGCACCACGTATCGTATGAAGGTGCTCGGCTCTGAGCACGTGCCGGCACAAGGCGGGGCGCTGCTCGTCAGCAACCACATTTCCTTTCTCGACCTGTTCCTGGTGCTGGCGGGTTCACGGCGCTTTGTTCACTTCCTGCTGCCGCAGGAGGTCTATGACCTCGCCTGGTTGCAGCCGTTCCTGCGTTACCTCCGCGTGACGCCTCTGCCGCCGGAGTCGCAGCCGCGCGATCTGATTCGCACGATGCACGCGGCCCGGGATCTGATCGCCCGGGGCGAGTTGGTCGGGATCTTCGCGGAGCGAAGCATCTCGCGGATCGGCGTCACGCTGCCGTTCCGGCGCGAGTTCGAGCGAATCATGGAGGGATTAACGGCCCCGATCATCCCGGTCTGCCTGGACGGCGTGTGGGGGAGCATCTTCAGCTACCAAAAGCGCTGCTTTATCTGGAAGGTGCCGGACACTCTCCGTCGCCGGGTAACCGTCAGTTTCGGCACGCCCTTGCCCTCCTCGGCCAGCGCGTTCGAGGTGCGGTCGGCGATCCAGGAGTTGAATACGGCGGCCTGGGTTCACCGTCGCGACAGCATGCGGACCCTCCCTCGCGCTTTCGTGCGCCGGGCCCGGCGCTCGCCGCTGCGCTTTGCCATGGCCGATGCCCGGGTGCCCAAGCTGACGTTCGGCGGGGCACTGATCAAGGTGGTGTTTCTGGCGCGTCGTCTGCGGGCCCATTGGGCGGGCCAGGAGATGGTGGGGATCCTGCTTCCGCCCTCGGTCGCCGGGGCGCTGGTGAACCACGCCGCCCTGTTGATGGGCAAAGTGCCGGTCAATCTCAACTACACCCTTCCGGAAGAACCGCTCGCCTCGTGCCTCCGGCAGTGCCAGATCGAGTCGGTCATCACATCCCAGGCCTTCCTCGATCGTGTCAAAGTCAGCGTCGCCGCACGCACCCTGCTCCTGGAGGAGGTCGCGGCCCGGCCAGGACTCGGCGAGCGGCTGCTCGCCTTCGTGCTGGGGTGGTGCACACCGATGAGTGTGCTGGAAAGAGCGGTCGGGCGCCAACGGCCTGGCTCGCTGGATGACCTTGCGACCGTTGTCTTTTCCAGCGGCAGCACGGGCGAACCCAAAGGGGTGATGCTCACGCACTACAACCTCGCCTCCAACGCCGTGCAGCTTTCCCAGTTGCTCGACTTCAGCCCTCGGGACCGGTTTCTGGGCATCCTGCCTTTCTTCCACTCGTTCGGCTTCACCGCGACGCTCACGGCCTCAGCCTCGATCGGAATCGGCGTCGCCTACCACCCCTCCCCGCTGGAGGCGAAACCCATCGGTGAACTCGTCCGCCGTTACGCGCTGACCTACGTCATTGCCACACCCACGTTCCTGCAGGTCTACTTGCGGGGCTGCCAGCCCGAGGATTTCGGGAGTGTCCGGGCCGTGATGGCGAGCGCGGAGAAGCTGCCTGCGTGGCTGGCCCATGCGTTCGAGGAGAAGTTTGGCATTCGCCCGATGGAAGGCTATGGCTGCACGGAGTGCTCGCCGGTTATCACGTGCAGCACGCATGACTTCCGGGCGGCGGGATTTCGCCAGGCGGGCAGCCGACCTGGCAGCATTGGCCGACCTCTCCCCGGGGTGAGCGTTCGCATCGTCGACCCGGACACCGGCCAGCCGGTCCCGACGGGCCATCCCGGGCTCCTGTTGGTGCGGGGACCGAATGTGATGCGCGGCTACCTGGGGCAGCCGGACAAGACCGCGCAGGTCATGCAGGACGGCTGGTACATCACCGGCGACATCGCCTCCGTGGATGAGGAGGGCTTTCTTCGGATCACGGATCGGCTCAGCCGATTCAGCAAGATCGGCGGCGAGATGGTGCCCCATGTGAAGATCGAGGAGAAGCTGCACGAGGCCCTGGGCGCCTCGGACATCGTGCTCGCCGTCTGCGGTCTGCCGGATCCAAAAAAGGGCGAGAAGCTGGTGGTCCTGCACACCCTGCCCGAACCGCGCCTGGCCGAACTGTTGAAGAAACTGCCTCAGCTCGGGTTGCCGAACCTCTGGACGCCGAGGCCGAACCTGTTTTTTCACGTGGACGCACTCCCGCAGCTCGCGACCGGCAAGCGGGACCTGAGATCCGTGCGCGCGTTAGCCGCCACCCTGGCTGAGCGCGCTGCGTCCGCGGGCCGTTCGGGAGAACCGCCGGAGGTCCGGCAAGAACCCACACGCCGGAACCGATCCTGAGGCGCACCGGCTGGCCCAGCCAAGTCGCGCAAGGTTATTTCAGTCCCTTCCGATGGCGCGCGATCTGACGGGAGATGGGGATCGATTGGGAGCGGTCCAGCTTCCAGGGGGCGATGAAGTCATGCTGGTGCTGGCGGACCCAGTCGAGGACCCATTCCCGCACCCAATCGGGAGCGTCACCCTGAATGACGCGGAGGGGGTCCTGGGCGATCACCAATTCTGCCTCGCCGAACGAGGCGTGGTAGTAGGTCCCGACCGTTCGATCGATCATGAGACGGAGCACGATCCCGCGGGTGTTGGCAATGACCGGCATAAGGGCACGACTTTCACGGGGGTTTCCCGACCGAACCGTTCGACGCGGCCGCAAGGCTCGCGAAGCCGCGTCATCGCAAAAGTCCGGGCGTGCAGAAAGGGTGCCAAGCCTGAAACCCGGGCTTTTGGGCAGGGCCGGTCCGAATCGGGCCCGCAGGTTGCGCAAGGATTGCACAGCAGTGCGCAGCCCCTGCAGGGAAACCTGCTCTCACTCCTCGCGACGGAGGACAGCCACGCCGGCTTCCGGCAGGGTCAGCGAATCGGGGTCCAACACCGTGACGGGGGCCGACGTCAGCACGACTTCCCACCGCCCGGCCGGCAGCGGCAGCGCACATCGACGGTCGCCGAAATGGCACGCCACCACGATCCGGCCACGTTCGAGCACCAGCCACCGCTGCGCCTCGTCGCAGCGGGTGCGGACGCGGTCGAGTCGGCCATCCGTCAGGTCCGGTTCTCGTTGGCGGAGACGGAGGAGTCGGCGATGCCAGTCCAACAGATCCGCGTGGAGAGGGTGCGCGAGTTCGCTCCAGTCCAGCTGCGAGCGTGCGAACGTGCGCGGGTCCTGAGGGTCGGGGATGGTTTCCGGCGGCCAGCCGAAGGCGGCGAACTCCTGGCGCCGTCCTTCCCGGACCGCCTTCGCCAGCCCGGGTTCGGGGTGAGCGGTGAAATAGAGGAACGGCGTGCGGGCGCCCCATTCCTCGCCCTGGAACAGGAGGGGCACGAAGGGCGAGGTTAACACGAGGGCGGCGGCCAGCTTGAGCCGGCCAGGGCTGACCAACTGGCTGAGGCGCTCCCCGCCGGCCCGGTTGCCGATCTGGTCGTGGTTCTGGGCGTAGGCCAGGAAGCGATGACCGCCCAGCCCGGTGGGCGGCCGGCCATGGCGACGGCGGCGATGGACGGAGGGGCGGCCGTCATAGACGTAGGCCTGGGCCAACGCCTTGGCGAGGTCGCCGAGCGCGCCGAAGTCTTGATAGTAACCGGCCCGCTCGCCGGTGAGGGCGGCGTGGAGGGCGTGATGAAAGTCATCGCTCCACTGGGCCTCGAGCCCGAGGCCGCCCCGTTCGGGCGGCCAGAGCAGGCGCGGGTCGTTCAGGTCGCTCTCCGGGATCAGCACGAGGGGGCGTCCGAGTTCGGCGGAGAGCCGCCGGACCTCGACGCCCAGTTCTTCGAGGAACGTCACCGCGCGGGTGTCGAGGAGGGCGTGGACGGCGTCGAGCCGCAGGCCGTCGCAATGGTAATCGCGCAGCCACTGCCGCGCGTTGGCGCAGAAGAAGGCGCGCACTTCGTCGCTGTCGGGCCCGTCGACGTTCACGGCCTCTCCCCACGGGGTGTGGTAGCGTGGGGTGAAGTAGGGCGCGAATCGCCCGAGGTAGTTCCCGGAGGGCCCGAGATGGTTGTAGACCACATCGAGGAGCACGGCCAGCCCACGGACATGGCAGGCGTTCACCAGGCGCTTGAGATCGTCGGGCGAGCCGTAGGCGTGGTGCGGGGCGAAGAGATCGACGCCATCGTAGCCCCAGCCACGCGGGCCGTTGAACTCGTTCACCGGCATCAACTGGACGTGCGTGATCCCCAGCTCGACCAAGTGGTCAAGCCTGGCCACGGCGGCCGCGAAGGTGCCCTCCGGCGTGAAGGTGCCGAGGTGCAGCTCGTAAACGACGGCTTCGGACAGCGGGCGCGCGCGGAAACCGGCGTCGCTCCAGGCGAAGGCGCCGTGGTCGACCCGCCGCGAAAGCCCATGCACGCCGCGCGGCTGCCAGGGTGAGCGCGGATCGGGAAACGGCCCTTCGCCGTCGAGCACGAAGCCGTAATCGCAGCCGGGACCGGCCGCGGCCACGGTGGCCTCCCACCAGCCGTCGGCGAGGCGGGTCATGGGATGGAGGCGACCGTCCGCCAGGACGGCGACTTCCTGGGGCAGCGGCGCCCAGACGCGGAAAGTGTGCATGGTCAATCGTGGGGTCGGGAGAGCAAGGCGACCGGGAAGCGGCGGAGGAGCTCGCGCAGGGGCACGGGGCCGCCCTCCACGTCGTCGCCGGTCAACACGCTGCGCCAGTGGCCGGGTGGCAGTTCGAGGGTGGTGTCCGCCCAGTCGCCGGCCAACTGCCAGACCAGGCGCGGGGCAATGGTCGCCACCAGGCCGCGGCGGCTGAACGCGACGACGTGGGAGGCGCGCGCGCCGACGGCCTGGAGCGGCTGGTAGGTGGAGCCGGCGTTGAACCAGTCCGGGTGCTGGGCGCGCAGGGCCAGGGTGCGCTGGATCAGCCACAGTTTGGGCACGCCTTCGGGGCGCCGCGCCCACGCTTCCTCGGCCGACAGCGCGCGCGTGGTCTCCACCAGGCGCCGGCGCAGGGCGAAGTCGACCGGGCGGCGGTTGTCCGGGTCCACCAGGCTGAAGTCCCACAGCTCGGTCCCCTGGTAGAGGTCGGGCACGCCCGGCGCCGTGAGTTTGACCAGCGTTTGCGCGAGCGCATTGACGTAGCCGGGTTCAGCCAGCCGGGCGACGAAGCCCTCGAGGTCGGCGACAAACGCCGCGTCGGTCAGCGCGCCGAGGGCGAAGTCGCGGCACGCCTCTTCGTAGGCCGGGTTGGGGTCCGTCCACGAGGTGTGCTGTTTGGCTTCGCGCGCGGCCTTTTGCAGGCAGCGGAGGGCGCGGTCGTGCGACAGGGGCCAGGCGCCTGCCAGCATTTGGTAGAACTGGTACTCGGCGTTGCGGTCGGGGAAGCCGGCCCGCCGCCACCGCTCGTTCCTCGCCGACCAGCGGCGCGCGGTGGCCGCCCAGAGGGCGGGCATCTCGGAGAGCAGCGCGAGGCGGGCGCGCACGTCCTCGCTGCGTTTGGTGTCGTGGGTTGCGGTCGCGAGCATGGCCGCGGGCCACTCGCGTTGGGCCTGGGCGCCGGCCCGGTGGAAGTCGGCCACCGACACCCCGAACTGGGACGGGTCGCTGCCGACCTCGTTGATCGCGGCGCAACGGCCGTAGCAGTAGAACGCCGTGTCCTCGACCCCCTTGGCCATGGCGGGGCCGGTGAGCTGCTGGAAGCGCGCCACGAATTCGTCGGCTGCCTCGTGGCGACCATCGAGGCGGAGCAACGCGCCGAGGAGATCCCAGACCGCCGGCTCGAGGTCGGGGCGTTGGGCCCGCGCCGCGCTCAGGGCGGTTTGGATGTGGCCCAGGTCGGCCGCGCTGAGCTGGCGCGGTTCGGTCCGGGCATACGTGCGATAGACCGGGAAGCAGGTCGCCAGCTCGACGAGGGCGTCGCGCGCGGTGTCCGGTCCGACGCGGTCCCCGAGGGGGGCGACGGCGGCCGGCCACAGGCGGAGGAGGCGGTTCACCTCGGCCACCAGGTGCTCGCGCAGGATGAAGCGCTTCTTCTCGCGCACGATGGCCTGGTAGTCGGTGGGCTCGCCGGTGAAGGCCGCGTAGAGCTCCGTCAGCGCCGGCTCCCCCGCCGGGTCCACGAAGAGCCCGCCCACCCGGTGGAGGAAGTCGTAGCCGGTGGTGCCGGCGACCGGCCAGTCGCGGGGGAGCGTCTCGCCGGGTTCGAGGATCTTCTCGACCACGATCCACGCGCCGGGCGCCGCGTCGCTCAGCCGCTCGAGGTAACGCGCGGGATCGCGCAGGCCGTCGATGTGATCCACGCGGAAGCCGTCCACCCAGCCGCGCCGATGCCAGTCGAGGACGCGCTCGTGGGTGGCGCGGAAAACTTCCGGATCCTCGACGCGGACGCCCGCCAGGTCGCTGATCGTGAAGAAGCGGCGGTAGTTGAGGCGGGCGTCGCCGTCCCGCCACCAGGCCAGGCGGTAATGCTGCCGCTCGAGGAAGCGGTCTCGCGACGCGGGGCTGGCCTCGAGTTCGGCCACCACCTCCGCGAGCGGCCGTCCGGGCCCGGGCAGCGACTCGGGGGCGACCGGGAACCGGTGCTCGAAATAGCGCACGGTGACCTCGCCGCCTTCGGCGACCACCCGGAGGTCGCCCCGCGCGAGCACGCGGTCGTAGTCGTCGCCGAGGACCGGCAGGAGCACTTTGAGGTGGAGGCGCGGGTCGGGGGAGTTCCAATCGATGTCGAAGGCGCGGGCGCAGCGGCTGGCGGGCCCGTGTTGGAGGACATCCCACCACCAGGGGTTTTCCGGGCCGATGCTCATGTGGTTGGGCACGAGGTCGATCACCAGCCCCAGGCCGCGCGCGCGCAGGGCGTTGACCAGCGCCTCGAGGTCGGCCTCGGTGCCCAGCTCCGGGTTCAGCCGCGCGTAATCGCAGACGTCATAGCCGTGGGTGCTGCCGGCCCGGGCCTGGAGCAGAGGCGAGGCATAGAGGTGGCTCACGCCCAGGGCCTGCAAGGCGGGCACGAGGGCGAGGGCGTCCCGCAGGGTGAAGCCCCGATGGAACTGCAGGCGGTAGGTGGCGCGCGGGGGCGGCGGGGCGGGGGGAGGCCGAACGGTCATGAGGCGAGGTCATTCACGTTGAAGCCGAGGCATTCGCCCAAGGTGACGAAGTGCGCCAACCATTCGCGCGCGGCTGCGTCTTGCGCCTGGGCCTTGTCCCGCTGGCCGGGGGCCACCGATTGGAGCAATTGGAAGTAGAGGTTCTGCGTCTTCCAGAGGTTCACCTCCACGTCGAGGGCGCGCACGATGACCGCCAGGCCGGCGGTCCGCGCCAGCTCCAGACCGTCGTCGGGCGCCGCGGCCAGGCGTTCGAGGCGGCGGTCCAGATGCTGCTTGATGGCGTAGGCCAGCACGTCCCGATGGAGTTCCACCCCGCCGTCCGCCACCTCCCGAACGAGCACGCCGAGCCGGGCGAGGTCGGGCTGGTCCGCCTCGAACAGCCGGCGCAGCTCGGCGTTGGCGATGAAGTCCGCCGCCGTCTTCAGCCCGGCGGGCAAGGGGGCGTTGATGTCCTTGAGAAACCGCATCAAGGGCAGGTACTGGTCGGTGATGGTCCGGTAGCGGGCCTCGAGATCATCGCGGGTCGCCACCAGGATTTGGTGGAGCACGCGGCGCTGCTCGTCGCGAAACAGGTTCTTCAGCGAGTAGTTGGACTCCCCGAAGTGGCGGTCCATGAGCCGGATGATCTGGGGGAAGTCGGCCCGGCCGAAGGCCTCGCGGCACTCGCTCAGCAACTGCTGGAAGGCTTCGTCGCCGCGGAAGATGCGCACGCCGGCGTTGACGTTGTGGTCACCCAGGTGGAGGGCGGCGTAGGTGAGCAGGTCCGCGCCGCGCGTGGCCTCGAAGGTGGCCTTGGCGCGGCCCACGATGAGCCGCGCCTTGCCGGCTTCCAGCACTTCCCGGTGCTGCTGCTCGAAGACGAAGCAATAGACCCGCGCGCGCTCGGGGTAGTGTTCGAAGAGGGAGCTGACGGCGAAGTGCGCGCCGATCTTCTCCCGGTCCATCACGGCGGGTTTGACGAACTTGAGGTAGATGTGCCGGCCGTCGCGGTGCTCGGGGAGGTTGCTGCGCGCCTTCTCGAGGCGTTCGAGGAAGGCGGGCTCGAGGTCCTGGTCGAGCGCGTTGCGCGCCAGTTGCACGACCCGGCCGGCATACTGGAGCACCTGGACGGTCTCGAGGCCCGAGAGCTCGTCGAAGAACCAGCCGCAACTGGTGAACATGAGCATCGCGTGACGCTGCATCTCCAGCAGGCGCAGGCAGATGACCTGCTCGTCCTCGCTCAAGGTCCGACCGGCCTGCTCCGCGAAGAAACGGCCCACGCTCGCATCCGTCCGGTCGAGGATCACGTCGATGTAGGCGTCGCGGGCGGCCCAGGGATCGCGCACGAAGGGCGCGAGCCCCGCTTCGTAGAGGGGCCCCACTTGGTCGCGGAGCCAGTCGAGGGCGTCGCGCAGCGGCTGCCGCCAGCGCTGGTGCCAGCCCGGGCGGCCGCCGCTGTTGCAGCCGCAGTCGCTGTGCCAGCGCCGCACCCCATGGGGACAGCTCCAGGCGCTCGGCTCGTGGATCTGCGCCTCCATGGTGGGCGGATGGGCCGCCAGGTACTCGCCGTAGTTGGTCAGCTTGGCCAGTTGCTGGCTCTCGATGTGGTGGAGCGCGTAGGCCAGCGCCATCTCCCCGTAACGATGATGATGCCCATACGATTCGCCGTCGGTGGCGATGTGCATCAGTTGGTCGCGCTGGCGGTCGTCATCGTAGCCGTCCATCAGCCGCGCCGCGAAATCCTCCCCGCGGTGCAGCAGCCGCTCGAAGGCCACCGCCTTCGAGACGGGCGCGTCGTAAAAGAACACGGCGAGGCTGCGCTTGGACGGCAGCCGCACCAGGTAAGGGCGGGAGGGGTCCACGCGCCCGCCGTTCACATCGCTCCAGGGTCCGCCCTTGAGCGAGCGCACCCGGCTGGCTTGGAAGGGCGAGAGCACCGTGAACTTGATGCCGTGCGCCGCCAGCACCTCGAAGGTCGGCGTGTCCGCGGCGGTCTCCGGCAGCCAGAGCCCCTCCGGACGGCGCCCAAACCGGTGCTCGAAGTCGCGGATGCCCCAGCGGACCTGGGTGTGTTTGTCCCGCGTGGTCGCCAGCGGCAGGATCATGTGATTGTAGGCCTGCGCCAGGGCCGACCCATGCCCGCCATGACGCCCGCAACTCTCCTGGTCCGCCTGCACCAGGGCCGCCAGCACCTCCGGCAGCTTCTCCGCCATCCACGAGAGCAACGTGGGCCCGAAGTTGAAACTGATCCGCGCGTAGTTGTTCACGATGCCCACGATCCGCGCGTCCCCGCAAAGAATCCGCGCGGTGGCGTTGGGCGCGTAGCACTCGGCGGCGACCCGCTCGTTCCAGTCGTGGTAAGGGGAGGCGGAATCCTGGCATTCGATCGCTTCCAACCACGGGTTCTCCCGCGGCGGCTGGTAGAAATGAGCGTGGATGCAAAGGTAACGAGTCATCGGCAGGGTTCGTTTGCGCCCGACGGCAATGCGTCACCGCAAGCCATCGAGCAGTTGGGCGATCCCGCCCAGCGCCACCCGCGGGTCCGGAGCCGGACGGCGGAGTTCGTCGTGCAGCGCTTCGACGAGGGTTTCGAGGAAATGGGCCGCCAGCAGCACGAGACGCTCCTCGGGCCGGCGCGGGACCACCGGGCAGCCGTGCATGGCCGCCAGGTAGGCGCGCAAGAACCCCACGCTGACCGTCTGCTGCCAGAGGGCGGCCCACGGCTCGAAGCGGGACAGCGACTCGGCCTCGAGGCTGCCGCGCTGCACCTGCTGCTGCAAGCCCGCCCAGGCCGCCCGCCGGAAGGCGCCCATCATGGAGGCCACGTCGCGCAGGGCCGCGCGCTTGATGCGCCGGGCGCTCGCCGACAGGTCGGACCGGCCCTCGAAGTCCAGGATGACCACGTCGCGCCCGGTGTGGACCCAGCGGCCCAGGTGGAGATCGCCATGACAGCGAATCCGGCTGGCGGCGGGGCCTTGCTCGTGGAGCGCGCGGAAATGAGCCAGCAACTCGGCCTCCCGTTCGAGCACCGCCGCGGCGAGGGCTGCGGTCTCCGCGGGCAACTGGCGGAGCTGCCTTCGCAGCCACCGCAGCGAGTGCGTGGCCAGATTGCGCATGGACTGATAGACCCCGCGCAGGTAATGGGGCGTGAACGGCTCCGGCGCAAACGCCGGGTCGTCGGGATCGGACGCCAGCGCCACGTGCAGCGCGGCCGTGTGCCGTCCCAGCCGGTCGGCGGTTTCGAGATAGGTGCCCACCAGGGTCTTCACCTCGACCGGTTCCTCCAACTCGAGCCATTGGCGGAACGGCCGCAGATCCGGCGGCCGCTCCTTCTGCTGGGCGGTCAACGCCACCACCCGGTCGTAATACCGGCCGAGGGCATCGAGCGTGTACTGCCAGCCATCCGGGGCCCCAGGCGTGTGCCCCCGCAACACCGCCAGGGTCTGCACCTGGCCGTCCGGACGGCGAAACTCGACGTGGCCGGCCAGCGGCTCGACGCCCTCGAATCCGCGCGCGGCCACGAAACGCGCCATTTCCACATCGGGATGGACCCCGGCGTGCAGGCGCCGAAACACCTTCAGGGTCGCCTTGTCACCCAACGTCACCACGGACACGCCAAGATCCGTCCGTCCGGCCGCCGGCGGCAACCCTCGGCCGGCGGCCAACAACCCCCGCAACGCCGGGGTGCGCGCCCCCGTCAACTCGCCCGCCTCGGACTTGATCCGGCGACGCCGCGCCATCAGCTCGAACAAGGCGCTCGCGAAGGTCTCGCTCCCGGCGCCGTCGTACAATCGACCGGGCGCCGGCGTGGCCAGGTCGCAGATGACCGTTTCGGGCCGGGGGGCCGGCCGTTGGTCGGCCGGCGCGCCCGGCGCCCAGGCCAGGGGCAGCGTGTAGATTTCGCCCTCGCCCTCGGTGTAATCCACCTGGACCAGGGCGAGGCAGATCTGGTCCTCGCCCCGCGGGATCGGCCAGGCTTCCAGCAGCGAGACCTGCTTGACCGTCCGGTTCGGCCCGCCAAACCACCGCTGCTGGCGCAGCCAGTCCGGCAGCACCGCCTCCCACCGGGCGCGCGCCGCGCCCGTCAGGACGCCCGTCCAATGGTCCCGGACCGTGATGGCCGGGGCCGCCGCCGGGGCGGGGGCGGGGGCGGGGGCGGCCGGGGCCTGGAGGGCAAACCAGAAGAAGGCGTGCGGGCTGAGGGTGAGGAAATAGGGGGCCTCCGCCAGGGTGGGGAATGGGGTGCGGCCGAACAGTTCCATTGGAACCCGGCCTTTGAAGGCGGACAGATCCAGTTCCACCGGCTGGACGAAGCGGGAGAGGTTGGCCACGACGAGCAGGGTTTCGTCCTCGTGGCGGAGGAGGTAGGCGAGGATGTGGCGGTTGTCGGGGTGGAGGAATTCGCAGCGGCCCTCGCCCAGGGCGCGCCACCGTTTGCGCAGGGCCAGCAGCCGGCGGGTCCACCAGAGCAGCGAATGCGGGTTCTGGAGCTGGGCCTCGACGTTGACCGCCTCGTAGTGGTATTCCGGGTCGTAGATGATCGGGAGATAGAGCGCCTGCGGGTTGGCCCGCGAGAAGCCGCCGTTCTTGTCCGAACTCCACTGCATGGGCGTGCGCACGCCATTGCGGTCGCCCAGGAAGATGTTGTCGCCCATCCCGATTTCGTCCCCGTAGTAGAGGACCGGCGTGCCTGGCAGGGAGAACAAGAGGGCGTTGAGCAGTTCGATGCGTTTGCGGTCGTTGCCCAGCAAGGGGGCCAGCCGCCGGCGAATGCCCAGGTTGAGCCGCGCCTGGTGCACGCGGGCGTACATCCGGTACATGTAATCGCGCTCCTCGTCGGTCACCATCTCGAGGGTCAGTTCGTCGTGGTTGCGCAGGAATAACGCCCACTGCGCGGTCTCGGGGATCGCCGGCGTCTGCTCGAGGATGTCCACGATGGGCGTGCGGTCCTCCATGCGCAGGGCCATGAACAACCGCGGCATCAGCGGGAAATGGAAGGTCATGTGGCACTCGTCGCCGCGCCCCCCGCCGAAGTACTGCACGGCGTCTTCCGGCCACTGGTTGGCCTCCCCCAGCAGCATGCGGTCGCCATACTTCGCGTCCACGTGCGCCCGCAGCTTCCGAAGCGCGGCGTGCGTTTCCGGCAGGTTCTCGCAACTGGTCCCCTCCCGCTCATACAAATAAGGCACCGCGTCCAAGCGCAGGCCGTCCACGCCCAGCTCGAACCAGAAATCCAGCACCTTCAGGATCTCGGCCAACACCTCCGGATTGTCGTAATTCAGGTCCGGCTGGTGGGCGAAGAACCGGTGCCAGAAGTAGGCCCCCGCCACGTGGTCCCAGGACCAGTTCGACACCTCGACGTCCTTGAAGATGATCCGCGCGTCCCGGTAGCGGTCCGCGGTCTCGCTCCACACGTAGAAATCGCGCCAGCGGCTGCCCGGCGGCGCGCGGCGAGCCCGCTGAAACCATGGATGCTGGTCGGAAGTGTGGTTCACCACCAGCTCCGTGATCACCCGCAACCCGCGCCGATGCGCCTCCGCGAGGAAGGCCTTGAAGTCCGCCAGCGTGCCGTAGGTGGGATGCACGTTGTAGTAATCCGCGATGTCGTAGCCGTCATCCCGCAGCGGCGAGGGGTAAAACGGGAGCAGCCAGAGGGCCGTCACCCCCAGGTCCTTCAGGTAATCCAACCGGCTGGTCAGACCACGGAAATCCCCCATGCCGTTGCCGTCGCTGTCCTGAAACGCGCGGACGTGCACCTCGTAAATGACGCCGCTCTTGTACCAGAACGGTTCCGACACCAGACCGTCCCGCCGCTGGGTTTTGTCCGTCATGACATGACTCATCGATGTTGGCCTAAGGGTCTGCGCAAAAACCGGAAGTCATTTTTGCACAGACCCTAAAGTGCCCCGACTGCGAAGGTCACTCAAGGTGAAAGCTGCAGGCCCCAGCAGCAGCGAGAACTCTCCGCACGCCACCCTTCCCTCATGGGCAGTAGCGGTTCGCCCCTGAAAGCGAGAGAATCCCCCCCCTGCGGCTGTCCGGCGCGGCGCGGAGTCGATCCTGCGCGGCGTTGAGGAACGCCGCCTCCGCCGCGGAACGGAATGTTCGCGCCCGAGCAACGACGCAACCCAGATCTGAGCGAACCCCACCTGACATGAAGCAGCACCCCACCCCACGATTCACGGCGGCGCGAGTCGCCGCCACTGCCTCCGCGACCGCCCTCGCGCTGCTGAGCGGCTGCAGCACGCCCCCGCCCAGCGGCTCGACTGGCTCCGCCCGCCCGGTCCATTGGGGTTATGAAGGAGAGCACGGCCCCGCGCATTGGGGCAAGCTGGACCCGGCCTATGCCAGTTGCGACAAGGGACGGACGCAATCGCCCATTGACATCACCCGGGCGGGCCCCGGCACGTCGGCTGCGTGGAAGCTGAATTACACGTCCACGTCCCTGAAGATTGCGCACCACGAGCATGTCCTCGACATCGTCGACAACGGGCACACGATCCAGGTGACGGTGGACGAGGGCAGCACGCTGGCCACGGAGCGGAACCTGTATCATCTGAAGCAGTTCCATTTCCACACCCCCAGCGAACACACGATCGACGGCCAGCACTTCCCGATGGAGGTGCACTTCGTCCACCAGAGTGCGGATGGGAACTTCGCGGTGGTATCGGCCTTGTTCAGCGAAGGAGCGGCCAATGCGAATCTGGCGAAGCTCATCGCGCACTTCCCGCCGGCCAAGGGGGACACGGTGCACCGGCCGGAGGTGGATTTGGAGCTGGCGCCGTTCCTGCCCGCGAATGTCCCCGCCTATGCCTACATGGGCTCGTTCACGACGCCGCCCTGCACGGAGAACGTCGAGTGGTTTGTCTTTGGCCGCCCGGTCCCGGCCAGCCGGGAGCAGTTGGAGGCCTTCGCGTCGCGCCTCCACCACAACAACCGGCCAGTCCAGCCTGCGCACCAGCGCAAGGTCCGGACGGGAACGCTCACCGGCGGCTACAGCCGCTATAATCCTTGCCGCCCAGAACTTGATCAAGTCGAGTCAAGTTTTCGTCCCGTCCCTCCTGCCGGCAAGGATTCTACAGAGCGAGGCGTGGAAATTGGG
>CAZVRY010000004.1:0-8663 GCA_964629545.1 uncultured Verrucomicrobiota bacterium
ATAAGCTCGATGGCCTCATCGATCTCGTCGGCGAACTCGTCATCGCCCAGTCCCTCGTCGCCCAAGACCTCCGCGACGTCGCCGATGCCAGCCCCCAATTCACCCGCAACATGGCCCAACTCGGCCGCATCACCAAGGAACTCCAGCGCGTCAGCATGTCCATGCGCATGGTCCCTATCCGCGGCGCCTTCCAAAAAATGGCCCGCGTCGTCCGCGACCTGGGCGCCAAACAACAAAAGCAGGTCCAACTCCTCACCAGCGGCGAGGAAACCGAACTCGACCGCAATGTCGTCGAGGAACTCAGCGACCCCCTCATGCACATGATCCGCAATTCCATGGACCATGGCATCGAACGGATGGACGCCCGCCTCGCCAAAGGGAAAAGCGCCGTCGGTACCATCTGGCTCCGCGCCTACCACCAGTCCGGCAATATCGTGGTGGAAATCGAAGACGACGGGAACGGCCTCGACCAAAACCGCATCCTCACCAAGGCCATCGAAAAGGGCCTCGCCTCCCCCCAAGACCACCTCACCGACGCCGAAATCTTCAACTTCATCTTCGCCGCCGGCTTCTCCACCGCCGACAAAGTCACCGATATCTCCGGACGCGGCGTCGGCATGGACGTCGTCCGCCGCAATATCGAGAAACTCCGCGGCCGCACCGACGTCATCTCCCGCCCCGGGAAAGGCACGCTCTTCAGGATCATGCTCCCCCTCACCCTGGCCATCATCGATGGCCTGATCATGAAAATCGGCCAGGAACGATTCATCATCCCCACCCTCTCCGTCCGCGAATCCTTCCGTCCACGCCACGATATGCTCACCCGCGTTCAGAGTCGCGGCGAAGTCGTCAACGTCCGCGGCCAACTCATCCCCGTCCTCCGCCTCTACGAGTACTTCGGCGTCGAACCCTCCTCCCGCAACCCCGAAGAAGGCATCATCGTCGTCGCCCAGGCCGGCGCCCATTCCCGCGCCCTCCTCGTGGACCAACTGCTCCACAAACAGGAAGTCGTCATCAAGAACCTCGGCGAATTGCTCAAACACAAGAACCCCGCCCTCGCCGGCGCGGCCATCCTCGGCGACGGCCGCGTGGGCCTCATCCTCGATATGAACGCCCTCGTCAACCTCCAGCCCAACGCCCTCCTCAAAGCGGCCTGACCGTCAAACGATAAAACCGCCGCCCCCCCCCGTCCGGAACATCCTCCACCGCCATCGCACCCCCCTGGCCGCCCCGCCACGGCCCCAAAGCCTCCCACGCCGTCTCGTTCAAATCCCCCTTCGACTCCACCCGATACTCGTGGCCCGGCAGCGCCTCCCACACCAGCCGCACTAACCCATCCGGATCCCACTCCACCCCCCCCAACCGCAACGCCCCGCCCACCCGCACCACGAACGTCTCCTCGTCCTCCAGCGCAGGCTCCCCATCGTCCCTCACCCGCACCGTCAAGACATACGCCGCCGGCACCGGTTCCACCGGCGGCCACCACTCCAACACCCCGCTCCCCGCCTCCACCGTCACCCCCTCCGGCGCCCCAGCCCCCAGGCTGAACCGCAACGCCCCCACCCCCGACTCCGCATCGCTCGCCCGCAACCGAACCCGCAACGCCTGACCCTGGTGCACATGCCGATCCCCCACCGCCGCCAACTCCGGCGGCGTGTTTACCCCCGGATTCGCCCCCCACGGCGTCGCCACCTCCAACGCCCACACCCGATGGCCTCCGTCCGGCGACCGCCCCTCGCTCCCACCCGCCGGCTGCGGCCCGAACCGCACCACGTCCACCGGCGTGCCGTCCGCCGCAAATAGCCCGATCGCTTCCCCCTCCCGCGCCAGCTTGAAATTCACATGCAGGTCCGGACGCTCGACCGTGTTCTGCCCCGTCTCTTCGTCCGCCCACACCACCAGCCAACCGCGCGGCGGGATCACGTAGCGGCCGTTGTCCGGAATCCGAAACTTGGTTCGATTCTCCAGCGCGTCCGTCAAATACGCACCCCCCAGGTCCGCAGGCTGACCCCCCGCGTTGAACAACTCGAACCAGTCCTCGTAATCGCCATCCGCCGGATCCGCCAGCACCCCCGCGTTGTCCGCCATCCATTCGTTGATGAACACCGCCAAACCAGCACCCACCCCCTCGTTGGCCGCCCCCGCCGTCACCCGCGCAAACCGCTGACGCCGAAAACTCTGTCCGTCCGGAAACGACCCATACGAACGATCCGCCGCCAGATTCGTGCACGTCACATAATCCAGCACCAGGCTCCGCCCCTCCCATTCCCGACTCAACACCACCGACACGTCCTCCCCCTCCAACCGGAACCCCGCATGCCATTCCCCCGCCCCGGACAACTCCGGCCGTCCGTCCGCGAACACGACCCGAAACTCCCCCGGCCCAATCGTCGCCCCCTCGGGAAAGGCCCAACGCCCCGCGTCCGCGAACGAATCCGAAAGACGCAGCCCCGCCAGGTCCACCGGGCTGCCCGAAGGATTGAACACCTCCACCCAGCCCGGCCGATTCCCCCACCGATCCAGCGGTCCCGTCCAATTCGTGACCTGCACTTCGTTGATCCAGAGCGGCGGAAACGGCGGCAGGTTCGTCCGCACGCTGTTAGCCAGCCCGGGAGTGGCCAACGTCGGCGCCGCCTCGCTCCGCGGAGCCGGATCGATCGCCCCACTGCTCAACCCGCTGCCCGAAAGCCTCACCACGAGCGGGCCCCCCCTCGCCGTCTCCAAATACCAAAAACTCAGCGCGTAGGGCTGGCCACTCGCCAACCCCGGGTTCAGCACCTGCATCACCGCGTTCCCACTCCCACTCCCACCCGCACTCGCCACCACCTGCAAGCTCGACGCCCCGGCACGCCGCACCTCCGTGCTCAAACCCGAGCCGGCAAAGTTCGACGTCACACTCCACGTGCCCGCCAACGGCGACTCGAAATCGCCATTGGCCACCAGGTTCGCCCCCACCCCCGGCACCGTCCCCGCCACCACCACCACGTCGTCCACGTGGATCGTCCCCGCATTCTGCAAGTAAATGTAGAGGGTCGAACTGCTCGCCGTCCCCGTCGTCGTGAACTGCACCCACCGGGGCGCCACCCCCCCGTTCGTCGGGCCCACCGCCCAATTCCCCGCCCGCCAAGGATCCTCGTCCGCATCCACCAATTGCAGCGACGCCCCCGTCCCCGCCGCCCCCTCCGGCCACGGCCGCCCCATCTCGTAGCGCACCTTCGCCACCTCAATCCCCGGCTCCCCAACCCCACCCGGCCGCCACAAGGTGAGCGTTTCCCCATCCGACTGTAGGTTCCCGCCAAACTCGTCGAACACCAGCGCCCCCACCCCGTGCGCGTCGTGAAACGAGCCCCGGTCCCGCGCCAGCACCAAATACTCGCCCGCCCCCAACCTCGACCCCGGCGGAAACGAATAGTCCAGCCCGTTCAACGCCCACCCGGACAGATCGAACGCCGTCGTGCGTGAGCGGTTGTGCAGCTCCACGTACTCCGCGCCCGCCACCGCGGGCACGGCCATAATCTCGGTCAACACCACGTTCCCCTCCGGCGCCTCCACCGCCCCCGTCACCTCCACCCTCAACGTCCGCTCCATCCCCGCCAGCGGCGCCCCGCTCCCATCTACCCCCTCCACCCGCAACGATTGCACCCCCGCCCCCAACGGCACCCGCACCGCCCAGTTCGTCACCGTCGTCCACGTCACCGGCCACCCTGCCCCGCCCACCAGGATCCGCGCCACCGCCACCGGGGCCGTGCCCGTAAGCTCGATCACGTTCGTCGCCACCCTCACCACCTCCGGCCCCGACACCCCAAAGGGCGCCGTCACCGCCTGCAACTCCCCCTGCAATACCGCCCGCCGCTGCCGAAACCACGTCTTCACTTCCCCAGGATGCGTCAGCGCGCTCCCATCACACATCGTCACCCCGTTGGCCACCAACGACGCATACTTCTCGTCCATCACCGGCTCGCACTGACTCGGGTCGAACGGCCCTCGCACCGCCGCCTCCACCGCCCGCCAATAAGCCCGCCGAAACGGCGGATGACCGTAGAGCCGCGTCACCGTCGGATCATCCGCGTCGAACAACGGCCCCCCGCCGTGGTCGAAGGCACTCGAAAACCTCGTCGACACCAGCATCAGCCAATCAAGATCAAAGGCGTAGATCTGCCACCGCCCCGCCCCCGGTTTGTAGGCATACATGTTCTTCCCAATGATATGACCCCAACTGTCGAAATTGTTGATCAGATGCTCGAAGGCAAACATCCCCATCCATTGCTCCACATCCACCCACGCCTCCGTCTGCGCCGTGTACGGTTCCGGCCCCGGCGCGTTCAGGACCTCCACTAGCCGAAACACCGACCCGTAGTCCAACGCCCGATCATACGACCGCTTCAACCACGTCCACCGATACCGCTCGGTCTTCAACCGCACCGCCCCCGTCACCGGATCCGTCGTCCGATACGCCTCCAACCGCGGCATCGGATCCGCCGACAACCCGTTGCTGTCGTTGAACTCGAAGGCCCGATCGATTTTGAAAAACTCCCCCCCAGAATCGTCCGCCGCCCATTGCCGCAAAAACTCGCCCCCGGGTTGCAGCACCGCCTCGAACACCCCGCCCCGTTGCATGTCCGTCACCCCATTCACGTGCAGCCGGATGAAATGCCGATGGCTAAACGCCAGCCCCATGCGGTCCGCCACCCAATACGCCATCTGCTCCTGAATCGCCGTCGTCTCCCGCCCATGCCCCCCAGGCCAGTCCAAGACCAAATCCGTTCCCCCCAGAAACGGATCGTCGGCCGGCACCTCGATGCTGTAGCCGCAACGATTCCCCGTGGGCGTGTTGAAGCTCGGCGCAATGTAGGGACTCCCCGCAAACCGCGCCTGCGCGTTGTAAATCACGCGGTCTCCGCCCACCACGAACGTCACGTCGTTCGGCGTGTTGTCCAACTTCAACCTCGAACCCCACGCCGCCGCCGTCGCCTGCGTCATCCATAACCGGTAAACCGGATAGTTCCCGGTCGGCGTCTGCTCCCCAAACCGCACCAGGCACTCGCGCGCCGGGGCATCCTCCGGAAACCGCCCCCCGGCGGCCGGCGCTGCCCCGTCGGCCGCCCGCACCTCAAAGGCCACCAAAACCCCCGCCGCCTGCCCCGGCAAACGCGCGCTGTACACCCCATCGCCCGCCCGCGCGTCCCCACCCTGCCCGTCATCGCGCATCGCCACCGCCGTCTGCACCGCCCCCGGATCCACCCGGTAGCGAACCTCCACCGCCGCCACCCCATCCGGATCCTCCACCCGCGCCCTCACCACCACCGCCTCTCCCCCGGCCGGCAGCACCGGCTCATGCCCCACGTCGAACACCGCCGGCCCGCCATTCACCACCGCTCGACGGTTCCGCAACCCCGGCGTGCCGCCCGCCGGCGTCGCCATCCGCGCCGCCGCCTCCAGCCAGTTCCCCCGCAACCGAAACACGATCTCCGGATGCCCCCGCAACCACCGCACCCTCGCCCGAATGGTCGCCGTCGTCCCCACCGTCAACGCCGACGTCAACCCTGCCCGCACCCGGTTCACCTGGTTGTCCCCACGGCCTACCGCCCGAATCCGAAACGACCGGCCGCCCTGATACCCCTCCCCCGCCTCCAACCCCGACCCCGACTCCGCTCCCTGCGCCGTCCAACCGCTCGCCCCCGACTCGAAGGTCCCATTCGCGATCCGGTTCACCCCCGCCTGATCCAGCACCTCCACCTCGTCGATCAGACACTCCCCCGCGCCCAGGAGCAAAACCTGCAACTGATCGGCCGGCACGTTCCCGTGATCCAACACCCCGCGCTGCTCAACGAACGTCCACCCCGCCTTCGTGCCGTCCTCGCTCTCCCCCCATGACCCTGCCAGCCGCCCCTCCGCCCGCCCATCGATCCGTTCCAGACTGCTCCCACCGCCGTCCGCCCAACGCCCCCAGCGCCCCCCCGTCGCGTAAACGACCTCGTCCACCAAAATGTGAATCGTGTTCGTCATCACCGTCCCCGCCGCGTTCGTGCTCACCACCGTGTCGGGCTTCGTCAGCGCCACCCGCTCCCCCCCGCGCGCCAGCCGACCGCTGAAGTCGCCCACACAATTCGCCTCCGTCAAACCCGCGTAGTTCGTCCGCAACCGCGCCGCTTGCCGCGCCACCACGAGATAACCCTCCGCCGCCACCACGGTGTTCGTCGGAAAAACAAACCCAATCCCCCCCTCCAAACGCCACCCCCCCAGGTCCACCGCACCCCCCGACCCGTTGTAAACCTCGACAAACTGATCGTCGTCCTCCCCGGAAATCGGATGATACATCACCTCGTTAATCACCACCCCCGGCCCACGCCTCGCCCCGTTCGCCCCCCCCGGCGAACGGCTCGCCAGCGCATACCATCCCCGCCCCCCATCCGGCACCCGCCCCGTCGCCACCGAGTTCTCCTGCCCCCCAAACCGCACCGCATCGAGCAGCCTCGTCCCCTCCCCATTCCATAAACCCAGGCCCTCCCCCTCCGCGCTCAGCGCAAAACCCAACTCCGCCTGGTTCACCACCAGAAACCCTCCCGCGGGCAACGCCGTCCCCGCCGGAAACCGATAGCGATTCGTCCCCGCCTCGTCCGTCAACCCGTACCCACTCAGATCCACCCCCTCCGACCCCGCGTTGAATACCTCGATGTAGTCCAGCAGCGGATCGTCCGTGTGCGCCAAGAATTCGTTGATCACCACCCCGTCCCCGGGATCCGAGGTCCACGGATCCATGCGCCCCGGCGAACCCAACACCCGATCGCTCGCCCCCCAGGCCCGCGCATCGCCCTCCCCATAACTCGGCCGCGCCAACACCAGCGAATGCCCCCACCCATCCGCCGCCACCGGCCACGGATCCTCATCCCCATACTCCACCTCCAATAAAACCGCCCCCGCCCGATGCCGCACCCGCACCAGGCCCCCCGCATTCGGCAGACCATTCGTCTCCGCCCCCTCCCACGGCCCCAACACCCCCGCGAGCCCATACACCGCCGCCACATCCGCCGGCGACCGCGCCACCACCAGAAAGCCACCCCCCGGCAGCCACGTGCCGGGCGGGAACTCGTAATCCACCGCCCCCGATAACCGAAACCCACCCAAATCCTCCCGCTCCGCCCGCGTATTGCACACCTCCACAAACTCCAGCTCCGCCCGCCGCTCCCCCAACCGCACCTCCGGCGGATGATACATGATCTCGGAAATAACCAGCGACGTCCGACGACTGCTCTGCCCCAAGGGCTCCCGCCCCGGGCCCTCCACCCACGGCAACCCCGCCCCCACCTCCGAAAAATCCCGGAACGCCGCCACCGCCGTCCGGTTCGTGTCCCGACTCGTCACCGCAAAGCCCAGTTCCACCGACGCCGGTATCACCAGCGTCGCCGACCCCAGGCGCCTCCACCGCAAGCCATCCCGCCCCGCATACCCCGTCACCTCGTTCCCCACCCGGCGCAAACGCAGCCACATCTCCGGATAATTGACCGGGCACGACCCCGACCGCACTGACACCGCCTCCGGCCCGCCCCGACTCTCGAAGAACGCCCCGCTGATCCCAGGCGTCGCCAACACCGCCGCAAACCGGCTCCCCGCCGCCAGCGACTCCCGCACCATCAACCCCGCCGACGCCCACGCGTCCGTCCGCGAAAGCGATCCCAACCGCACCCGCACATCGAAATCCCCCGTCCGCGGCGCATGCCGAAACTGAAACTCGTCCCGCGTTCCCCCCATCCCGCGGCCGCCCCCGCGCACATCCAAACCCCCGCCCGCCGGGATCGCGTCCCCCGCAGGCGCCGACCCGCCAATGTCGGCCGGCGCATACGACAGCACCACAAACGACGCCGTGCTGCCCGCGGCCACCCGATTCCGCGCGGCCGCCAGGTCCACCACCTCACGCACCTCCACCCCATAGCCCGCCCCCTCCGTCATCGTCCCCACATGCAAAAACACATTGGTCGTCCCTAACGTCACCCCAAACACCTCCACCTCCCCCGCCGGCCCCCGCAGCGTATAATGCGCCGCCTCCGACGCCGATTCCCCCGCCACCGGCTCCGAAAACCACAGTTCCACCCCATCCAGCCCCACACTCCGCGCCCCCACCAACACCGGCGCCACCGTGTCCGCCACCACCGTGAGCGTGGCCACCCGGCTCGTCACCGCTTGCGACGCCCCGGCCACCACGTTCGCCGCCACCACCTGAAACCCCGCCCCCTGATCCGCCAACCCCACCCGTTCCAGCCGGCAAACCGACTGCGTCGCCCCCGCCAGCAACATCCCCTCTCGATACCACTGATACCTCGGCCCCGGCGTCCCCACCGCCACCACGCGGAACTCCGCCCACCTCCCCTCCTCCACCTCCGCATCCGCCGGCTCCACCAGAATGCTCGGCGGCGTCTCCGCCGCCACCTCCCCGCTCACCGCATAAATCGCCGTCGAGTTCGCCGGGGCCTGCTCGAACGTCAAACTCGCCAACGGCCGATTCGCCCCCCCCAACAACGCCTCCACCTCGATCGTCGTCTGATAAAACCTCGGGTTCTCCGCCCCCCCCCCCCCCCCCCCCGCCCCCCCGGCCCAGCCCCCCCCCCCCCCCGCCCCCAAACCCCCCCGGGAAAAACACGCCCCCGCCGGTAAAAGCCCCCCAAACA